>JAQUQY010000044.1 GCA_028715865.1 Syntrophales bacterium | reverse complement strand
TCGGAAGCTTTGATGAGTCTTTCTTTGAGGGCTTCATCATTAACGAACATCCCCGTAAGGAAGTCTCCCAAGGCTATAATACAGGCCCCTGTGAGGGTGGCCATGTCGATGACTGCCGCCGGCTTGAACCTTTTCGTGTAGGTAAGGACATCGGCGAGTATGAGCCGCCCTTCGGCGTCGGTACTGATAATCCCACTTGTTTGTCCTGAGAGTGACCGAAGGATGTCCCCCGGTTTGTACGCGCATCCGTCGGGCAGGTTTTCCGCTGCGGGGACCAGGCCGATGCCATTGACGGGCAGTCCCAGTTCGGCAGAGGCTTTGAGGGCGCCGATTACGGCGGCGCCACCGGCCATGTCGTCCTTCATCCGGTTCATGTTTTCAGAGGGTTTGATGCTGATACCGCCGCTGTCGAAGGTGATTCCCTTGCCAACGAGGACCACAGGGGGAGCCTGTTTTTCCCCTCCCCGGTATTCCATGACGATCAGCTTGGGCGGATTGCAGCTGCCCCTTGCCACGCCCAGGAGGGCGTTCATTCCAATACGCTTCATGGCCGGGGCTTCGATAATTTTTACGGAAAGGGAGTTTGTTTCCTTGAGACGGAGCGCTTCCCTGGCAAGAATGGCAGGTGTCATTTCGTTTGAAGGCGCCGATACGAGATCGCGAGCAAGATAAACCGCCCCGCAGATTATTTCTGATTCCCGGGCGGCCTCTTTCAAAAGTTTCAGGTTGCCGGAGTTTTCATCAATAAGGGTTATCGCTTCAATCTGTGACGGTTCATCGTTCTTTGTTTTAAAGGGGGTATACCTGTAGAGCCCGAGAATCATTCCTTCAACGGCGGCGGACGCGGACCGTTCCATGCCGACTCCATACTTGCCGGAGTCCAGCGCCAGGGAAAATTTCCTTACCTTCGCGTCTCTCATGCGCCGGGCCGCCGCGGCATATGCATTCCTGAACTTCTCTGGGGTAATCTGATCCCGCTTTCCCAGGCCTATAAGGAGAATCCGTTTTGAAGGAAGAAGTCCCCTGGTGTAGATAAGGGCTGTTTCATTCAGTTTTCCTGAAAAGTCCCCCGCGGCAATCAGGGCGGAGAGCATGCCGCTGCCGGCTTTATCCAACTCTCCGGCTGCGCCTTCCAAAGAGGACTGCCCTTCGTAATGACCGATCAGGATGGCCTCCGTTTTATGCTTTTGGGGGCTCTGTTTTTTAATTGATATTTTCATCACAGGGCCTTTCCCTTCTTGAGTGGTAAAGATTTAAACGGCATCCTTTAAGTACAGCAATCCGCGTCCATGTTGCCGCTCCTACGCATACCACATGCCGGATGATAATCAAAGTCCGCTATGTGATTTGGATTTTATTGCCATGACTAACGGCCACGGAATCCAGGCTTTCCTTCTCTTTCCTGGGGCCTATCGCCCTCGGAATCCGGAGAGGAATCGGTGTTGCCCATTTCCCTTTTGATATCCTCCGCCCGGGCGCTACGGGGGGGTACGTGATCGAGGGCCGTTTTGAAATGATGCAGGGCGCTTGATGTTCTTCCCATGCTTTTGAAGTATTTGCCGAAATAGTAATGAGACTCGCCGAGGCTATCGATTTTTCCATACATCATGGCAAGATTATAGTATATCTCGCTGTCGTCGGGATTCTGCTCGTTGATTATCCTGAATATATCCAGGGCGGTGCTGTATTCTCCGGCTGTTTCGTAGCTTTTTCCCAGGTAGAAGAGAGTGTCCCTGTCCCGTGAGCCAAGCTCGTAAGCCTTGTTCAGTTTTGAAACGGCGTTTATGATGTCCCCCTGTTGGAAATAACTGATGCCGAAATCGCGCATGATTTCCCCGTCGCTGGGTTTCAGTTCGAGGGCTCTAAGAAAGGCGCCATTGGCAGCCTCGAAGCGTCCCGCCTTGCTCTGTGAAACGGCGAGGCCGTAAAGAGCCTCAACGTCGTTGGGATCTTTCCCGGTCAGTTCGGCGAAGTACCTCATGTTATCCTGAGGGCTCTGTGTTTTCAAATACAGCCGTGTTTGATAACGAGCGAAGCCTCCGAAGATCTCCGTTTTGCCCAGCTGGTTATAGCGGGTCTGCAGCAGCAGAGTAAGGTACCTTACGCGGTCGGAGGTGTGGGGATGGGTTAAAAAATATGATGGTATGGTGTTTGAGTAAAATTGATTGAACTGCATTATTTTCAAGAAGTCGAGCATCCCCTGGCCGGAATATCCGGTTCCTACTAGATAGGACATGCCCAGGCGGTCCGCTTCTTCTTCGTGCTCCCTGCTGTATTTCAGGCTCAAGGTTGTCGAGGTGGCCGTGGTCAGTCCCGCCACCGCCGCCGCCGCCTCTCCTCCTCCAAGCAGGGCGCCGCCCACGATGGCCGCCAGGGAGGCGATGGAATGTTTCTGCTGTTTCGCTATCATCTGGGCGATATGACGAGATTTGACGTGGGCGATTTCGTGGGCCAGGACTCCCGCGAGCTGGCTTTCGTCTTCCGCAAGCCTGAGAAGCCCGGTAAAAACGTAAATGTAGCCACCAGGTGTGGCGAAGGCGTTGATGCCCGAACTCCTTATCACGGAAAAAGTGAAATCCAGGGGATAACGATCGTCCTGTTTGACAAGACGCTGTCCGATCTCATCAACATAGTCCGTAAGAGGATCATCGGCGAGAAGCAGTCCCGCTTCCGATATCCTGTCGTAGATTTCCTGTCCTATCCTTTTTTCATCTTCCAGAGTAAAGGATGCCAGCGCAGGAAGCGGACCAGTCAGGACAGTGGCGGCCAGGAAGAGAGGGATCAAAACCAGAGCCTTAATTGATGTTATTTTTATTCTCATGTCTTTTATTTTTTATATTCGTAATGGTATTTTGGGAGAATATCATTTATTTCTAACTACAATCAAGTTAATGTGTAATGCATTTCTCCTATGGAACCAATATGAAAGTCAGGACGATAAAACAGCCCGTTATCGTGGTGGATGGGCCGGCGGGTTCAGGAAAAAGCACGGTATGCAAACACTTCGCCGAGAAGACAGGGTACTCCTATCTTGATACGGGGGCTCTCTACAGGACCGTGGCTTGGCTGGCGGCGGCGGCGGGCGTTCCACTGGACGACGAAGCTCGCCTGGCGGAACTGTGCATTGGGATCGAGTTTTTAATTCCTGAAAGCAAGGGGAAAATGATCATTCTGGCGGACGGGAAAAATGTTGAAAATGTAATTCGTACAGAGAATGTCGGTATGTCGGCGTCGAAAATATCAAAGCTCACCGGAGTGAGGAAGGCATTGTTGCCCATCCAGCGGGAGGCGGGTAAGGAAGGCGGCATAATAGCAGAAGGGCGCGATATGGGAACGGTTGTTTTCCCTGACGCCGAAATAAAAATTTATCTTGATGCTGATCCGGGAGTGAGGGCAGGGCGTCGCTGGTTGGAACTTCGAGGGCGGGGCGAAAAGCCTGAATACAATGATGTGTTTGAAGACATGGTACGCCGCGATGCCCAGGACAGGAGCCGTGATGTGGCGCCCCTAAAGCCATCCGACGACGCCTTCATTATTGACACCACGAACATGGACATTGAAGCGATGGTTGAAGCCATAGTGAAAATATACCATAATCGATCGTCAGAAATCCGCGAATCGCCATATCGTTAATTCGCCAAATTGCTTGATATCTCATTTTTGCTGTGGTAAAAGTCTCCCTTTATGAGTAAATTGCCGTACAATAAGAAGCCCAGGGGGTATAAGGTTCATGGTTAACGAAGATAACGAAACAACCGGACAGAAAGGCGAGACGACAGAAAACGAGATGGTGGAGCATGGCGTGAGTGCCGAGTCCGAACATGTTGAGACGATGACTTTCGATGAGATGTTCGAGCAGAGCCTGCAGGATATCGGAATAGGCAAGATGGTCATTGGCCGGGTTGTGGAAATTACCGGTGAATTCATCATGGTTGACGTGGGGTACAAGACGGAGGGTAGGGTTAACGTATCTGAATTCCGTGACGAGAGCGGCTCAGTAACATGTTCTGTCGGTGATGAAATAGAAGTTGTGGTGGACCGGAAAACTGAAGAAGACCTTATTCTTTCCAGGGACAAAGCGATACGTACGAGGGTGTGGGACGACATAGTTGAGGCTCATGCCAACAACACCTTCGTGGAGGGAACGGTAATAAAGAAAGTAAAAGGAGGCCTGACCGTAGATGTTGGCGGATGTCAGGCATTTCTACCCGGTTCGCAGGTCGATGTAAGGCCGGTACGTGATCTTGACCGGTATATCGGTGAAAAGATGGAGTTTGAAGTCCTCAAGTACGACAGGAAGAGAAATAACGTAGTTCTTTCAAGAAAGACCATTCTTGAACGTGAAATGGAAGACCAGAAGAAAAAAGTTCTGGAGACCATCGAAGAGGGAATGGTGGTGGAAGGCATCGTTAAGAATATAACAGACTACGGCCTTTTCGTGGACTTGGGGGGGATCGACGGTCTTCTTCACATTACTGATATGTCTTGGGGCAGGATAAGGCACCCCTCTGAAAAATTCGCCCGTGGAGATTCCATCAGCGTTAAGGTGCTTAGCTTCGATCCCGAAAAGGAGCGCGTATCACTGGGGCTCAAACAACTCACTGAAAACCCATGGGACAGCATAATAGAGAACTACCCTCCCGGCTCCATTGTCGAGGGAAAAGTTGTCAGCATAATGGATTATGGAACATTCGTTGAGATTGCGCCCGGAGTGGAGGGTCTTGTCCATGTATCGGAAATGTTCTGGACTAAAAAAATAAGACATCCTTCGAAGGTTGTTTCCGTTGGCGACACAGTACAAGTTCAGGTTCTCGAAGTTGATCCCGACAACAAGCGCATATCGCTCGGACTCAAGCAGACCATGCCTAATCCCTGGGAACAGATAAAAGAAGCCTATCCGGAGGGGAGCATACTCAAGGGTAAAATCAAAAATGTTGCTGATTTCGGTGTCTTTGTGGGAATTGATGAAGAAATCGATGGTTTGGTCCATATATCGGATCTTTCCTGGAAAAAACGGGTTAAGCACCCTTCGGAACTCTACCGTAAGGGCCAGGAAATAGAAGCCATGGTTCTCAATATCGATGTGGAAAACGGTAAATTTTCACTGGGCATAAAGCAGATGGAGCCTAACCCATGGGAACTGCTGAAGGAAAAATATGGAATAGGGGGAACTGTTACGGGAACCGTGACTAACGTAACAGATTTCGGGGTATTTGTTGAAATAGAGGAAGGAATTGAGGGACTTGTTCACATATCGGAGTTGAGCAAAAATCGTGTCAAGGCTGCAAAGGACGTACTGAGCGTGGGAGAAACGGTAACGGCGGTCATTAAAACCATCGATATGGAGAACCAGAAAGTGGGACTCAGCATCAAGGACTATGAACAGTCTGCTGATCCTTCTTCACAGCGCCAGTATGTTAATAATAATGAGAAGGTTGTTTCCAATCTCGGTGATCTTCTGGCGAATATAAAAATGTAAATAACCAAAGCTTTTGCTTGTCGTTCCGCCCCCGGGGGCTCTTCCATTTTATGAGAAAACATCCCATTCTATTCGGCCTGTTGCTGCTGGTGGCGATAGGCCTGCTGTTTTTTCTGGCGGCACAGGCCATTCTTTCTATTGCGGGAGACGGTGTTTCCCGCCCGGGCAGGGCAAAGGTGGCGGTCGTCAAGGTAGAGGGAATGATAACCGATTCCCGTGACGTGGTGGAGCTGCTGGATACCTACGAGAAGGCACGTGATGTGAAGGCAGTGGTTATCAGGATTGATTCTCCTGGCGGCGGGGTTGTTCCATCCCAGGAAATATACGATAAAATACTCAAGGTACGAAATCAAAAGAAGGTAGTCGTGTCCATGGGCATCGTTGCGGCGTCAGGAGGATATTACATCGCATCGGCTGCTGACATGATTGTGGCTAATCCCGGGACTATAACAGGGGGAATCGGCGTGCTTATGCAGTTTCCCCAGTTTCACGAGCTTATGGACAGGGTAGGCTTGAGATCCACGGTGATCAAGAGCGGTACATACAAGGACACCGGATCATTCTTCAGGGACATGACCGAAGATGAGTTCCGTGTTCTGCAGGCCGTGGTGGATGATATTCATGAGCAATTTGTGGAAGCCGTAGCGGCCAACAGGCCCATTCCCCCGGACAAGCTTCTTGAAATCTCTGAATCAAGGATATTCACTGGAAGACAGGCTCTGGAAGAGGGGCTCGTGGACAAACTTGGGGGCTTGGATGACGCCATCGCTTTGGCCGCGTCACTGGCTGGAATAGTGGGCGAGCCTTATGTCGTATACCCTAAGAAGCGTGCTGGCTTCCTGCGATACCTGATAAGCGAAATGGCCTCGGGCCTTTACCAGGTCCTTATGAAAGGCGGTACGGGAATCAGCTATCTTTACCGTGAGGATGTTATTTTCGGGAAATGACTCTATGACAAAACAGGAATTAATGAAAGCTTTGAGCGAACGTTTGCCTGAATTTGAAGGGTGCGACTTGGCCTACGCCGTCCATCTTGTATTCGATTCCATGAGCAAATCGATGAAAGATGGCGACCGCATAGAAATTCGAAATTTCGGCGTCTTCGAAGTGAAGACGCGGGCCGCTAGAATGGGAAGAAATCCAAAGACAGGCAAGGCCGTATCAATTCCTCCACGCAGGGTGATCGCCTTCAAACCCGGGAAAAAATTAAAGGAAATGGTGGGTTTCCAATAATCATGTACAGGTCATACAATACTATTCTGGCATCAAGGGAAGACGGTTTTGCCACAATCACGCTTAATCGTCCCAGGGAGATGAACGCTCTTTCACGGGAAATGCAGCAGGAACTTATCGACTGTTTCAGGATGATGGGAGATGACGATAATATCAGGGCTGTTGTCATAACCGGTGGAGATTATGTTTTTTCAGCGGGCCTGGACTTGAAAGAACTTGCCGCCCTGTCCAGGGATGACGAAGACGGCATCCATCTTCTTTCTACTGTAAGGTACCTGCAGGAGATTTATACTTTCAGGCGTCCCGTCATTGCCGCCGTAGGAGGCATCGCCTTGGGCGGAGGATTCAATCTGGCAACTGTATGTGACATGATAATTGCTTCGGAGACGGCCATATTCGGCCATCCGGAACTGAAGTTCGGCCTTAATCCACTTTTCGATCCCCTGTCACGTTTTGTCGGGGTGGCCAAAGCAAAGGAAATTACCATGCTGGGAGAGCCCATAGGCGCGAAGGAGGCTCTGCGGATCGGGCTTGTGAACAAGGTTCTTCCTCCTGAAATGTTCATGGAAGAGGCCCGGTCAATGGCTCGTGAACTGGCTCAAAGACCTGAGCGCGCCATTGAGGCAGTGAAGAAGCTTTCAGATATAGTTCATCGACTGGACAAGAAAACAGCTTTGGAGCATGAAGTGGAAATCTCCGCGCTCCTCTATAACCTGAAAGAAAGCAGGGAACAGATGCGGAAATTTCTTGAGGAGCTGCAGGCGAGAAAAAGTAAGCAGGCCAAGCCCTGACGTTTCTGGTAAGTACTCCGCGGAATAATTTAGGCGGGAACTCTGGTATTTAAAGACTACTTATCAGGAAAGACAGTTTTTTTAACCAGTACCTTGTCACTCTTTCGTGATCATTACTTGCGAATCTTCGCCTGTGACACGGCACTAGTATATCAATCCTCGTAAAGCTGGCTGGCGAAGTCCAGAAGCTGATCCTTTCGTTTCTTGTGTTGAAGCTTCTTCAGGGCCTTTGCTTCTATCTGTCTAATCCGCTCCCGAGTCACGCCCATCATCTCACCCACTTCTTCAAGAGTAAAGGGTCCGTAATTACAGGCGACCCAGGTGCAGTTGCAGAACGTGTCAGTCTTGAGCCACCATTCACAGCTCGTTTCTTCGCACTGTTCAACGATAAAGCTGTCAGTCATCTTGCATCGATATAAACTGGTCACTCGCTACACCTCTCTTCCCTGGCGGGACAGCAGACCGATATCCTGTTCACGATTCAAGTCAAAATGCCGCGGGTTTCAACGTAACTTAATATAATGCCCCGATAATCAATGTCAATTAAAAATATAATATAACCCGCCAATGCTCGAATTCGAAAATGGCTGAGTAAGGGTCATGGATGCTGTTATTGTATGATGATGGGCGGCCACAAGGGTTACTCATGTAATTCCTCGATTTCAAGCCATCTTCCCAGGGCCGTAAAATATATGCCCGCCCGGATTGGAGTAGGTTCCGCTTTCGTGAAGCCTCTTACCAGTTCCCGGTAGGAGTTTATCTGGTAAACGTATCGCTCCAGGGCGGAACTGATGAACTGTTCCGCGTCCATACCGAAGGCGGGTTCCCCTGTCTTGAAATCTATAATCCACCATGACGTTCCGTCAAAAGCAGCCAGGTCTATGGAACCGGAGATGAGAGACGTCGCTGACATTGGACATTCGAGCCTCCATTCGGCGCGGACCCTTCCGCGCGCCTTTTCCAGCAGTCCACTGATGATGGGTGAAGCCAGCGTGTCTATGGCTTCCTTGAGAATGCCGGGCGCCATCCGGCTGGCCTCGTCCGGCTGGAGTCCTTCCCATACGAGAGCCCTGCGGACGGCTTCCATGGAGGCGATTCTGCCGCTTTCTATACCCCTTTTGAGGAGCCTGTGAATCACCGTTCCACGGATCGCATCCGGCGAACGTCCCCCGGACGGAGCAACACGGTCCGACAAGTTCGGATCTCTTTCCGGTTCGGAGCCTTCCATGGAGGGTGACCTTACGGAAAGCGTCGACATCTCGGGTTCAATAGTCCTGGGTTCCGGAATTGGATGGTGAAGATGAGCAGGCTCTTCCGTTGCTTGAGTTTCAGGCGGATGGGGGTTGATCTTGATGAAAAAATTTCCCGAGCGGTGCACGAAAGGCTCGCCGGGAGCAGGCCAGTTCAGATTTTCATGATCGACTATCCAGTCAAGCGGGCTCTGCCTTTCATGGGACAGGCAGTCATTGTTAATTTTCATTACGCCGGTCATTATGAGTCGGGAGCGGGCACGGGTGGCTGCAACATAGAACAGCCGCTTAGCCTCTCCCCACCTCCTGTTTCTGTCGAGCCGCCAGAGTATCCCGCATAGGGGATTATCATGGGAATCTCTCCGGTCTTTTGCGGTTGCCACAAGGTGTTCCTGATTTTTTCCAGGCATCCTGGCCGTCAAGTAGGGGGGAATGGGGGCGCCTGATACGAAGGGCTTCCAATCCATGAAGGGAAGTATGACCACGTCGAATTCGAGCCCTTTCGCGCGGTGAACGGTCATCATCTGCACCGGTGAACGGGCGGCCGTGGGATCGGCAGGTTCGTAGAAGCTTCCAGAAAGCCTTTCAAAACGATCCAGAGTTCCCTGGGGTGTACCCTCGTCCAGATCATTGAGTATGCCGCAGAAGCGGACGCAATTCGCAACGCCTGCCATGCCATATAGAGCTGCCGTTCTTCGGA
>JAQUQY010000043.1 GCA_028715865.1 Syntrophales bacterium | reverse complement strand
GCCCTGTAGCCGTCCCGCGTGCCCATAGGCAGAGGATAATATGACTGAACAAAGTGCAAGCGAAAACTGGGAGCCTAAAATTGTCGCCTTCGTGTGCAACTGGTGCACCTATGCCGGCGCCGATCTGGCTGGAATCAGCAGAATACAATATCCACCCAACGTTCGGCTGATACGCCTGCCGTGCTCGGGCCGGGTCAATCCCTTCTATATTGTGAAAGCGCTCCAGGAAGGAGCCGACGGCGTGCTCGTTTCCGGATGTCATCCCGGCGAGTGCCACTACCTGTCGGGAAATCTATCGGCACGCCGGAAATTCGCCATGCTGAAAAACTTCCTCTCCTACATCGGTATCGAGGCCGACAGGACCATTTTTACCTGGGTGTCCGCGTCGGAAGGGGAGAAATTTGCCAACGTAATAAAGGGCGTAACCGACAAGGTGACAGCCCTGGGACCGGCTAAGAGACTGGCGAAGGCCCTCTGATCGAAGGGGTCTTGGCTTTAATTTACAGGAGCGAGGAATCGGAAACTGTGGAAAATATTGAAAAGCAACTGAGGGAAGCGGCCGGGAAACTGCTTTCTGAAAAGAAGGTTGACGCTCTGGTCGGTTATGAAAAGGGGACACTCCCCTACCAGACGGCGCCCTGTGTCATAACTGAACCCGGCGAAGCCGACAAGCTGGTGTGGAACTCTTTCTGTTCCGTCAACCTGGCAAAATACGTTCATGACATTATCTTCCAGCACAGGGAATCCCAGAAAAGGGTAAAACCGGAAGACAGAAAGAAGAAAGTTGTGGGTATAGTGGCACGGGGATGCACTACCCGCTCAATCATTCTTCATCTCCAGGAAAAACAGTACGAGCGGGACGAAGTCGTAATTATCGGCGTTCCCTGCGCCGGTTATGTTTCCAATAAGAAACTTAACCTGGCAGCGAAGGGCAAGGAAATCGTCGAATGTTCCTTCGACGGAGATACGCTGGCGGCAGTAACCCAGGCAGGATCGATGTCGATTCCCCTGAAGGAAGTCCTCTCAGACAGCTGCCTTAGTTGCCGTTACAACAATCCCATTATCTCTGATATGATGATTGGAAACCCGGCGCCGCCCATGAACCCCGGGTCGGAATATGTAAATGTCGATGAATTCGAGAACCTTTCCGATGAAGACCGGTGGAAATACTTCAGCAAGGAAATGGCCAAATGCATCCGATGCTATGCCTGCCGCAACACCTGCCCTTCATGTTACTGCAAGGTCTGTTTCGTGGAGCAGAGCCAGCCCAAATGGGTGGGGGTCAGCATCGATGAGTCAGACACGCAGGTGTTCCAGATAATGAGAATATTCCACCAGGTGGGGCGCTGCGTTGATTGCGGATCCTGCATCGAAGTTTGCCCCATGGGAGTGGATTTGCGGAAATTCCTTAAAAAGCTTGACAAAGATGGGGTAAATCTTTTTGAACACCGGGCAGGGGAATCCCTCGACAGCCCTCCACCCCTGAGCGCCCACTCGACCTACGACAAGGAAGAGTTCATTTTTGAACCCTAAATGAAGACAGGGAGAAACCATGGCTACGTTTCTGGAAGAGATCAATGAAAAAATAAAAGGGGTTCCCCTTCAGGCATGCTACCACTGCCGCAAATGTACCGCCGGGTGTCCAGTTGCTTTCGCTATGGAGCACAACCCGAACAAGGTCGTCAAGATGATACAGATGGGAATGAAAAGCGAGGTTCTCAACAGTTCGACCATCTGGCTCTGCGCTTCCTGCGAAACCTGTGTCACCCGATGTCCCAACGACGTGGACATAGCCCGCATGATGGACTGCCTCCGCGAGATGGCCATCGAATCAAAGATCGGAGCCAGGGAGAAGAAAATTCTCCATTTTCACGAGGCCTTTCTTTCCAGCATAAAGTCGGGAGGCCGGATAAACGAACCAATGATGATTGTCAACTATAAGCTAAAATCCGGTGATTATTTCTCCGATATGGGCATGGGAATGAGCATGTTCATGAAAGGAAAAATTAAACTGAGTTCTCCCCGGACAAAGGATATAGAATCAGTACGGGCCATATTCAGTAAAACAAGCAAGTAAGGATCGCTAAGTTGCTGCCGAATACAGGCGCACAGGATCCATCCAAGGAGGCGTTACTTGAAAGTTTCATATTATCCGGGATGTTCGCTTCACGCTACAGGCAAGGAGTATGACCTTTCCGTAAAGGCTGTATGCAAAGCGCTCGATATCGAATTGCAGGAGGTCGATGACTGGTCCTGCTGTGGCGCCTCATCGGCCCACATGACAAATTTTAAACTATCCGTCGCCCTGTCCGCGAGAAACCTGATCGCCGCTGAGAAGGACCCGGGCGATGTCATGGTTCCATGCGCCGCCTGCTTTAACCGTTTCAAATCGGCCCAACACCACCTCAGAAGCGACGAGACTTTGAAAAAGGAAGTCGAAGGCATTGTGGGCGGTCAGTTCGACGATACAGTGGTTGTAAGAAATCCCATAGATATCTACTACAATGAAATCGGTGTAGATACCCTTCGGGAAAAAGTTAAAAAGAAACTCACCGGTCTCAAGCCGGTTTCATATTACGGATGCCTGCTCCTGAGACCTCCAGGAGTGTGCGAGTTTGATAATTACGAAAACCCCGTTCTCATGGACAAGCTGATGGATTCCCTGGGCGCCGAGCCCCTTAACTGGGCATGTAAAACTGATTGCTGCGGCGGCAGCCTGACCCTGGGAAAAACTGAAATCGTCGTCCGTCTTGTGGACAAGCTTATGTTCATGGCCCGGGAAGCCGGGGCCAACTGCCTGGTAACGGCCTGCCCCGTCTGTTTCGCGAACCTGGACACGCGGGCGGACAAGAGCCGCGGCCTTCCGGCGTTCTATTTCACGGAAATAATGGCTCTCGCAATGGGACTGGAAGGACCTGAAACCTGGTTCAAACTCCACAATGTGGATCCCAGGCCGCTTTTGAAATCGCTCGGCCTGTTCTGAAAAGGCCGGACCGGGAAAACCCCCCTTTGGGGATTAACGAAAATTCATTAGTTACGTAAGGGAAGCTATGGAAACAAGACTGATAAAGAAAGATCTCCTGGCCGGCCTTATCAAGGGATTGGCCCAAGATACCCTTGTGTACGCCCCGGTGCAAGACGAAGACAATGTTCTCTTCAAGGTTCTTGAAAAGGGAATGGAACCCCTGACGGAGTATGACAACACCAAAAACGCGCCGAAAAACTTTTTCTTTCCCCAGCAGGAAACCTTGATGCGCTACCTTAAAAAGGAACGGGGATCTGAATTGCTCGGCGTGCCCGGTGTCACTGCCGAGGCGGTTCTTTTTGGAGTGCGTCCCTGCGATGCCAGGAGTTTTGTGCTTCTCGACAACATCTTCGATGACCCGCAATATCGCGACCCCTATTACGTGGACCGCCGGGAAAAAACTACCATTATATCAATAGCATGCACCCGGCCTCCCTATACTGCCTGCTTCTGCACCTCCGTTGGAGGGCATCCCCTTTCTTCTGAAGGAGTGGATGTGTCTCTCATTGACCTTGGTGATAACTGGCTCGCCGAATTTGTTACGGAGAAAGGCGAGAAGCTGATGAAAAAGCTGGGCGACCTTCCCAAGGGAGATGAACAATGGGCTTCAAAGAAGGAAGCTCTCGCCGAAAAGGCCGCGGGCGCGATCACCACGAAAATCCCCGGCAAGGACATCAAACCCTGGCTCGATGAAAATTTTGATCATCCCTTCTGGGACACCATTCACGCAAGCTGCCTCGCTTGCGGGACCTGCACCTACCTCTGTCCCACCTGCCACTGCTTTGACATAACCGACGAAATTAAGAAATCGGATGGCAGGCGCGTCAGGAGCTGGGATTCCTGCATGTACTGGCTCTTTACTCACGAAACTTCGGGACATAATCCCAGGACTTCCCAGAAACAACGATGGCGTCAAAGGTTCATGCACAAGTTCAAATATTTTGTGGACAATTTTGACGCCATAGCCTGCGTGGGCTGCGGACGTTGTGTCATGTACTGCCCCGTCAATATTGATATACGTAAAATCGCTCAGGACATCTCGAAACTATAGTTTGTGGAGATCATAATGGAAAGAAACCCCTATGTGCCCATACCGGTCGATGTAGCAAAGATAACCACGGAGGTGACAACCAAGGACATCAAGACCTTTCGTTTTGCCTTCGTCAACAAGGAAGACGAGGAGGCCTTCGCCTATCTTCCGGGACAATTCGCGGAACTTTCCATCTTCGGCAAGGGCGAATCCCCAATAGGAATAGCATCGTCGCCCACGGACCGTGGATACGTTGAATTCACCGTTATGAAGGCCGGAACGGTAACCAGTGAGCTTCACAACATGGAGGAGGGAACACGAATGGGCATCAGGGGGCCCCTGGGAAATACCTGGCCCCTCGAATACCTGGCAGGGAAGAATGTGGTGCTCGTTGGCGGTGGCTTCGCGTTCACCACCATCCGCTCCCTCATTAACTACATGCTCTATGAGGAAAACCGTTCCAGGTTCGGCAAAATCACCGTCGTATACGGAGCACGCGAGCCAGGCCTTCTGCTGTACAAGGATGAACTGGCCCTGTGGGAAAAGCGAGACGACATAGAAATGAACGTAACCGTCGACAAGGGAGACGCGGACTGGAAAGGCAAGGAAGGTTTTGTCCCCGCCATATGCAAGGAAGTTGCCCCCAGCTCTGAAAATGCCGTGGCCCTGATCTGCGGTCCGCCTATAATGATACGTTTTACACTGCCGGAATTCTTCAACCTCGGTTTCTCAAAGGAAAACATCTTCACATCCCTCGAAATGAGGATGAAGTGCGGAATCGGAAAGTGCGGCCGCTGTAATGTGGGGAGTAAGTATGTCTGCAAGGACGGCCCGGTTTTTTCACTGGCCGAGCTTGACGCTTTGACACCGGAATACTGATAGGCGCCATTTGAATGACTGCGGGCGGGAGTTGGTTAAATCCCGCCCTTTATGCCTTTTAAGACCGTAATCGCTCTAGTGCCGTGTAACAGGCGAACATTCGCAAGTAATGATTGCGAATGTTAAGTTACGAATGAAGACTAAGAATAATTCCTTGCGTAATTAAAGAGTTACAAGGTACTAGTACCGTGTCACGCTTTATCGTGCACCCGGACATCGTGGCCCGGCACTCCACACAGCGAGTTTTGTTCCGAAGGATTAGCTGTTACACGGCACTGGATTGTTTTGCTATCGTTTCAGAGCCTGGAGTCAGGGCTCTCCCTGAGTAACGCCTTTTCGCGGGCATTGTTAAATTCTATCCACGACTCCACAGATTAAGAACATAATCAATCGCAAGGAGACTTCAACATAGTGGCGGCAATACTAGAAAAGAAATACCTCTCTTCAAACGTGGTGGAGATGGTGCTCGAAGCGCCCCATATTGCCGCCACAAGAAGGGCAGGCCAATTTGTTGTACTTATGACGGACGAAAAGGGTGAGAGAATACCTCTTACCATAGTCGATTCCGACACCCGGAAAGGCACGGTGACTATAATATACCAGGTCGTGGGAAAGACCACCACCTGTCTCGCCGACATGAATCCGGGCGATCGGCTTTACAGCCTCCTTGGTCCGCTGGGACGCCCAACGGAAATTAAAAACTTTGGAACCGCTGTCTGCGTCGGAGGGGGCGTGGGAATCGGCGTTGTTTATCCCATAGCCAGGGCTCTGAAGGAGACGGGCAACAGGGTAATTTCCATAATCGGCGCTCGAACCAGGGATATTCTGATTCTCGAGGAAGCCATGAGCAAAACCAGCGACAGGCTTGTTGTTGCCACCGATGACGGCAGCTATGGCGTCAAAGGTTTCGTCAGCCAGGTCCTTCAGGACTTGATCGACAGTGGAGAGGAAATCAACCACGTTTTCGCCGTAGGTCCCGTCCCCATGATGCGGGTCATCTGCGAAGTGACACGGCCCCACGAAATAGAAACTGTTGTGAGCCTCAACCCCATCATGGTTGACGCTACGGGAATGTGCGGGGCCTGCCGGGTTTCAGTCGGAAACGCCACGAAACTGGCTTGCGTGGACGGGCCGGAATTCGACGGACACCAGGTGGATTTCGACCTGCTCACCAACCGTCTTCGCATGTATTACCGGGAAGAAAAAGAATCGATGGAAGATTTCAGGTGCCGTTGCGATGGAAAATAACAAGAAACGTGAAAAAGTGCCCAGGCAGATCATGCCGGAACAGGATCCCGCTGCACGCGGGACTAACTTCGATGAGGTTCCCCTGGGGTACACCGAGGAACAGGCCCTTGCCGAAGCTTCACGCTGTCTTCATTGCAAGAAACCCCTGTGCGTGAGCGGCTGTCCCGTTGAAGTGGACATACCGGGCTTCATCAAGCTGGTTTCAGAGAGAGAATACGCCTCGGCAGCACGCCGTATAAAGGAAACCAACAACCTTCCCGCCGTCTGCGGCCGTGTATGTCCCCAGGAATCACAGTGCGAGGAGCTCTGCGTTCTAGGCAAGAAGGGTGAACCTGTGGCAATAGGAAGGCTTGAACGCTTTGTTGCAGACTACGAGCAATCCACCGGCGACGTTTCCATACCCGCGATCCCAACTTCAACCGGAAAGCGCATTGCCGTTGTCGGCGCCGGCCCTGCGGGCCTGACCCTGGCCGGAGACCTGGTGAAGCTGGGACACGGAGTGACCGTTTTCGAAGGCCTCCACAAACCGGGCGGCGTCCTTATTTACGGCATTCCTGAGTTCCGCCTGCCCAAGGACATCGTGGAAGCCGAGGTTGAATATCTGGTCCGCCTGGGGGCGGAAATTCGAACCGACATGGTTATAGGCAGGGGGAAAACCGTGGACGATCTTTTCGCCGAAGGCTATGACGCCGTCTTTCTTGGTGTGGGCGCGGGCGCCCCCGTCTTCATGGATATCCCCGGCGAAAACCTCAGCGGAATTTACTCCGCAAATGAATACCTTACCCGTTCCAACCTGATGAAAGCCTACCGTTTCCCGGAATTCGACACGCCGGTAGCCCGGGGGAAAAGAGTAGCGGTTCTGGGCGGGGGAAACGTTTCCATGGATTCCGTCCGCACGGCCCTGCGCCTGGGGGCCAAACAGGCTACCATTGTTTACCGGCGCACAGAAGCGGAGATGCCCGCCCGCAGGGAAGAAGTCCATCACGCCATTGAAGAGGGCGTTCAATTCCAGTTTCTAACCAATCCCGTTGAGTATATCGGCAACGAAAGGGGATGGGTCCGGGGCATGAAATGTATCCGCATGGAACTGGGCGAACCCGATGATTCGGGCAGACGCCGTCCCATACCCATAAAGGATTCCGAGTTCATCATCGAAGTTGACATGGTTGTGGTGGCAATCGGCACAACGGCCAATCCCGTTATTCCCGCCACAACACCCGGCCTGGAGACTAACCGTTGGGGCTATATAACGGCACAGGAAGAAACGGGAGAAACCAGCCGTACCGGAGTCTTTGCCGGAGGGGATATCGTGACCGGGTCTGCCACCGTCATTCTTGCCATGGGAGCGGCCAAGAAAGCCGCCAGGGCTATCGACGAGTATGTAAGGGGGCTCGGCTGAAATATAACCCCTATCAGGCATCCCGGAAGGAAGAACCATGACATGGGAGCCTTAGCTGGCGCGTCAGACAAAATCGGAATGGGGGCGGCCGTTCTGCTTGGATTGTCGATTCCCATATCCACGGCTGCTGATTCCGTCCTGCTGGGGGTGGTTTTGCTTTTCTGGCTGGTCGGAGGCAACTACCGCGAAAAGTTGAGCTTTTTTCGTAACCCCGTAGTAATGGCTTCTCTTGTAGTACTGGCTTCCTACCTGGTGGGGTCTCTTTACAGCACTGCCGGATTGGATGACATACTTGAGTCCCTCAGCGACGCGAAAATATTCCTGCTCATACCCTTTATAATGTATTTCTTTGCACGCCCCGTCGCTCAACGATGGGGAATCTACGCTCTTGTCGCAGCGCTCTGCGTTACACTGGCAATTTCCTATCTCATATGGCTTGACCTGCTCCCGCGCTTTTCATTAATTAAGGGAACTCCCCAAAGCCCCACCGTTTTCAAGTTACATATCACTCACAACATTTTCATGGCATTTGGAGCCTACCTTTTTGCCATCCGCGCATGGCATAACTCATCAAGGTTAAGGCAGATCATATTCACCGGCCTGTCCATGGCCGCCCTCTTCAATGTCCTCTTTATGGCTCAGGGCAGGACGGGTTATGTGGTTTTGCTTGGACTCATGGCCCTCTTTTTGTTCCAGGCGGCTCGGTGGAGGGGGCTGGCTTTGCTCCTGGCCCTGATACTTCTTGTAGGCGCTGGAACATGGTATCACAAGGAAAACGCCCTTTATAAAAGAATAGAGGTAAGCGTAAACGAGTTGAAATCAATGGAAGGCCCAACCGATATTGCCCCTGACCAGGTTATCAGGCTCAACTACTACTGGTACAGCCTGAAAATCATCATTGATAATCCTGTCTTAGGGGTTGGAACCGGCGGTTTCAGACAGGCATACTCCGGCGCGGTTGAAGGAACTGACCATGAAATCGCTCTACATCCACACAACGAATACCTTATGGTGGGCGTTCAATTAGGCCTTTTCGGCATTCTCTGTTATGCTTTGCTATTCGCGGTTCAGTGGCGGTACGCCTACCGCCTGGAGGACATTTCTGACCGTATGCTCGCCCAGGGGCTCATTGTTACCATTCTCTCGGCAAGCCTGGTTACGTCAACCCTGATCGATCACGCGGAGGGCCTGTTTTACGCCTGGATGACCGCCCTGCTTTACGCTGGACCCGCCTTAGGTAGAAGGCGGCTTGGCAGAGGCGCTTAAGGAGACGCGCGGGTGCTGTCAGTAATCATCATAACAAAGAATGAGGAGGTCGCCATCGGCGCCTGTCTCGATTCCGTGGCCTGGGCCGATGAAATCGTCGTCCTGGATTCGGGAAGCTCAGACGGAACGGTGGATATTTGCCGCCGCTACACGAACAGGGTTTACGAAACGGACTGGCCCGGTTTCGGCCCCCAGAAAAACAGAGCCCTTGATAAGGCATCTGGATCATGGATACTTTCCATTGATGCCGATGAGAGGATAACCCCGGCCTTGAAAGAGGAAATTCTTAAAGTAATTGCCGGCCCCGGCGCCTTCGACGCCTATGAAATGCCCCGACTGTCAAGCTTTTGCGGGAGACCCATACGATACAGCGGGTGGTGGCCGGATTACATAACACGCCTTGTCAGAAAGGGGCGGAGCCGCTTCAGCGACGATCTCGTCCATGAACGCCTCGTCGTGGAAGGAAAAACGGGACGGTTGTCCAATCCAATCCTTCACGAGGCTTTTGAATCTCTTGAGGATGTAATCGACACCATGAACCGCTACACCACGGCGGGAGCCCATATGATGCGCCGTAGAGGAGAAAAATCCTCCCTTTTAAGGGCTGTATCACACGGTCTGTGGGCTTTCCTGTATACTTATATAGGAAGGGGAGGGTTTATGGACGGCAGGGAAGGTTTTCTTGTAGCCCTTTACAATGGCGAGCACTCTTTCTACCGCTACGCAAAGCGACTATACCTTGAGGACAAGGAACCATAGCTTACGGAACAGGCAAGCCAACCGTACCCATCTG
>JAQUQY010000042.1 GCA_028715865.1 Syntrophales bacterium | reverse complement strand
CATCAATGTTTACTGTTTCATGCTCACGGGCCTGGAGCGCCGCCGACCTGAGAAACAGGAACACATGTTTTCCTTGATTATTTAAATTTAACTTGATTTATCAGATGTCTTGGTATAGGAAATCACACTTCACACATCATATGTCTCCTTCCCCGGGCCAGGGAGCGCGGGGTCTATGAGCCGAGAGGAGGATTTAGTCTTGAATAGGTATGAAGTAGTATATGTCGCTTTTCATGACCTGTCGACAGAGGACTTCGACAGGCAGCTGGAACGTTACCTGTCAATTGTTACCGATTATAACGGAACCATAGTAAAGATAGACAAGTGGGGAAAACGGAAACTCGCCTATCCGATCCAGAAGCGCCGTGAAGGGAATTATGTTCTTATCGATTTTGTCGGCGACAGCGCGATAATACCCGAGATGGAGCGGCGTCTGAGAATTGATGACAAAATTTTGCGGTATCTCTCCGTAAAGACCAGCGACAAGGTCGATTTGGAGGAGATCGAACTTGAAATCGCGGCGGCGAGAGAAGCGGAATCTTCCGTGGAGGCTTCAGAGTCTCCGGAATCATCGGGGCCTGCTGAATCTTCCGAATCGATTGAACCGCCGGAGCAGCTGGAAGCCGAAGCCGCAGCCGCAGGGGATGCTTTGTCAGATGATGTTGCCGATGAAACACATGAAGAAGTTTCCGAAGAAGACGTTGAAGTGAAGGAGAATTGAATATGGCCCAACCGACATCAAGAAGACAGGGCGGACAGCAGGGTCCCAGGGGGGGGCGAAGAAAATTCTTCCACAAGAAGAAAGTATGCAGATTCTGTGGGGACTCGACTCTGAAAATCAGTTATAAAACACCGGATACATTAAGAAATTACATTACTGAGCGCGGCAAGATACTGCCGAGAAGAATTTCCGGCGCCTGCGCCAAGCATCAGCGTGAAGTTACTGTGGCCATAAAGAGGGCCAGGAACCTGGCTCTTTTGCCCTTTGCTGTTTCAGAGGCATAGAGGAACCTGTATTACTGTCAAGGGTACCGACATTTGAGGGAGAGTGGTTATAACTGAATTTTTCTTCGCTCTTGCCTTGACCGTTGCTGTATTTGTTGCGGTCGCGTTCATTTCAGTGTCGGTACCGGCGGGAGCCCTTGCTTCGCCTTTGCCCGTTCTCTATTTCTATTCCAGGATGGGACGGGTTCGGGGTTTAATATTTTTTGCAATTGTTCTTCTGGTCCTTTCCTGGCTATTAGAGTCCATTGGAGCTCCAGTCACGTCAAGTGTCTTTCTTGTATTCGGATCTCTGGGTCTTATTCTTTCGGAATTACTAAGACGCGAACTGTCCATTGAGAAAACGATCGCTTTCGCCACGGTGGCGTTGCTGGTAATGGTTTTTGTGGCGATGTCATACCACGGAATCATCAGCGGCAGGAAACCCTGGGTTTTGGCGCAAGAACAGGTTGTCAGAACTGTTCGTGAAAATATTGACTATTACGCGGATACAGGCGTTTCCGCCGACAAGATAGAAATGGTCAGGGAAAGGGAGTCAGAGTTGACGGCTCTAATGTCTGCCCTTATGCCGTCACTGATCATAACGGGGTGCGCCTTTATAGTATGGCTGAATATAATTGCGGGATCAATTCTGTTCAGAAAAAGAAATATGTGGTATCCAGCCTTCGGCGACCTGAGCCGCTGGAAACTTCCTGAAAGACTTGTATGGGCCGTTGCCGTTGCGTTCATTTGCCTGCTGCTTCCTTTGAGGGGCCTTGTATTGACAGGACTTAACGGCATTATAATCCTGTCTTTTCTCTATATGTTGCAGGGATTTGCCATCATGGCCCATTTTTTTAAGGTGAAAAAAATTCCGCCTTTCATTAAAATCGCCCTGTATGCGATTGTTCTGATGCAACAGCTATTGCTTCTGCCGGTCGCCTTGCTTGGCTTGATCGATGTTTGGGCTGATTTCAGAAAGATGGGACACATAAGAGGTGGAGAGGAGATGGAGGCCTGAGGGCTCGCGCGGGGCCAACAGGAACCCACGGATGACCCCTGACGACAAGCCGGATTCTCTGAAAAGAACCAGCTTTTTTGCCATTTTGATCATTTACATTTACTAAAGGCCGGTGACTGAAATCTGAAGGCATCATCGGAGGAGAGAGAACATGAAGGTAATTCTTAAAGAAGATGTTGAGGCCCTGGGAAGGGCAGGGCAGGTGGTTACCGTGTCCAAAGGATATGGCAGAAATTATTTGATACCTAAAAACCTGGCTCTGGAAGCGAACACAAAAAATGTCAAGGTACTTGAGAGGGAAAAGGCGTTGATCGCCGATCGAATGGAAAAGGAAAAGAAAGTGGCAGAAGCGATCTCCCTGCGGCTTGGCGAGGTATCAGTAACCATCGGGCGCAAAATCGGCGAGCAGGGAAAACTCTTTGGATCGGTAACATCACGAGATATTGAAGAGGCCTTGGCGGCACAGGGTGTTGAAATTAACCGGAAGAGCATTATCCTGGAAGAGCCCCTCAGGGAAGCAGGGGAATTTCAGGTAAGGGTAAAGCTATACAAGGATATTTTCGGCCATGTTACGGTGAACATAGTAGGTGAGTCCTGAAGTCCCAACGAGGCTCGACCATGAAAGATGTCGATTATTCGCTTCACAAAGTTCCCCCCCAGAACCTGGACGCGGAGCAGTCAGTTCTTGGAGGAATCCTGCTTGATAATCACGCAGTCAACGCGGTGATCGAAATCCTCAATGGCGATGATTTCTACAGCGAGGCCCATCGAAAGATTTACAAAGCCATTATTGAGCTGGCCGAGCGTAACGAACCATCCGACCTGATAACACTAAGCAACATTCTTCGTGACAGAAAGGACCTGGACCGTGTAGGAGGCGAGGTCTACCTGGCCAACCTGGTTGACCGGGTTCCCTCGGCTGCGAACATCGTTTACTATGCTAAGATAGTCAAAGAAAAGTCAGTCCTGAGAGGCCTGATAGGGGCTGCCACTGAAATACTTACCAGGAGCTACAATCCCGGGGCAGACGTGGACAGCGTGCTCGACGAGGCAGAACATGCCGTCTTTGAAGTCTCAGAGCACAAAATAAAGCCTTCTTTTCATCCCATCAAGGGTATTATCAAGGAAAGCTTCAAAACGATTGAAAAGCTTTTTGAGAAGAAGGCGCTGATTACCGGTGTATCAACAGGATACGGAAAGCTTGACGAACTTACGTCGGGACTGCAGAAATCTGATCTTATCATAATAGCGGCCCGTCCCAGCATGGGTAAAACGGCCTTCGCGCTCAATATAGCCCAGTACGCGGCAATTGAGCAGAACATACCCGTGGCGGTTTTTTCGCTTGAAATGTCTAAAGAGCAGCTCGCATTCAGAATGCTTGCCTCGGAATCCAGGGTGGACGCGCAGCGCCTGAGGAAAGGGTTTCTGGGGGAGATGGACTGGCCAAAGTTGACCACAGCGGCGGGAAGACTTTCCGAGGCGCCCCTCTATATCGATGATACCCCCTCTATATCGGCACTGGAAATGAAGGCCAAATCTCGCCGACTTAAGGCTGAGGCGGGACTTGGCCTGATCATTCTGGATTACCTTCAGCTTATGAGGGGAAGGGATCACAACATGCCAAGGGAACAGGAAATATCCGATATAAGCCGCTCCCTGAAATCGCTGGCCAAGGAACTGAACGTCCCCGTTATTGCCCTTTCACAGCTCAACCGGCAGGTAGAATCCAGGACTGACCGGAGACCCCATCTGGCTGACCTGCGTGAGTCAGGAGCAATTGAACAGGATGCCGATGTCATAATGTTCATATACCGCGACGAGGTTTACAACAAGTCTGAAGACAACCCCGAAAGAGGTTTTGCGGAAATCGACGTGGGTAAACAAAGGAACGGCCCTGTCGGCAAAGTGAAACTTACCTTCCTGAAAGAATGTACGCGTTTTGAAAATCCCGCCTGGGTGCGTGACGAATTTTGAATAACCGGCATGTCGCGGACCGCCGCGATTTGAAACGGTTCAAGCTTACTGAGCGCTACAGTGACCCGAAATAGCTTTTCAGGCGGACTGACCGCTTCCGGACTCCGCTGAATCGAGGTCGCCGAAGTAAGGAAGGGCCAGCCGCATTTTCTTGAGAGCCTCTTTTTCGATCTGGCGAGCCCGTTCCCGCGTGATATTGAAGGTATCTCCGATTTCCTGGAGAGTCTTGGGTTCATCCACCATTATGCGGTTGCGTATGATGTAGCTTTCCCGTTCGTTTAGTTTTGCCAGGGCTCCGGCTATGTTTTTCTTGACCAGAGCTCGTTGCTCTTTCTTGATCAGCAGTTCTTCCTGGCTGCTTCCCTTATCCACGAGCTGGTCCACGAAGAGAGACTCACCCTCACCGTCCAGTGAAGCGTCAAGAGATACGTCACGATTTGAGAGGCGCAAGTCCATTTCTGCCACTTCCGACTCCTTTACATTGAGCAATTCGGCGGCTTCACGAAATTCAGGATTTTCCACGGAGAGTCTTTCAAGGTTCCTTTTGACTTGATTCAGCTTGAAAAAAAGCTTTCTCTGAGCCTGGGTTGTACCTATCTTTACCAGGCTCCAGTTCCTGATAATGTAATTCTGCATATATGCCCTTATCCACCAGACGGCATAGGAAATAAGGCGATAGCCCTTGTAGGGATCGAATTTCTTTACGGCATGCATGAGACCGATGTTGCCTTCCTGAACAAGATCGAGCAGCCTTACGCGGTAATTTTTATATTCGTGGGCGATTTTAACGACGAATCGAAGATTCGAAGTGACCAGTTGTTCAGCCGCTTCCATGTCGCCGTACTTTCTGAAGCGGACCGCCAGCTTGAATTCTTCCTCAGGCTCGAGAATCTGAAACTTCTGTATTTCCGCCATGTAGAGATCCAGCGTATCTGTTACAGCCGGCAGATTCATAGAGGTTTTCTCCTTCCAGGTTAACCGTCATTCTAATAAAATTGCGGGATTAGTCAAGACATATGGGAATCTGCCAATCCACAGCTGATTATGTGTGGAGCGGTCTTTCCGGTTACACATTATCTCATTTCCCCGCTAATCGGGAATGCTAGGGGAAAAGTCTCCGTATAAGGAAAGCAACGTAGCACGACTTCTCTTCAGGTCTATTCCTTGACATCACTATGGCCTGTGGTTATTTTATAGCAAGTCGAAATCACAAAGGAAACGGTGGCATTTAATGGATGCATTGAACGGTATGATTCTAGAGTTCACGGCAAAGCTGGAGGAGCAGATATCAGCCAGGGCAGTCCTGGTCAACCGCGATCTATTCTCTGAAGTGGGCCTGAAACCTGATCAGACTCTCCCCGCACACATGATCTTCATAACCCGTGGGCGTGAAGGAATTGAAGAGATAGAAAAAGATCCTGTCGTCGAGGGAATAATCACTATTCCTGATGTAAATGTCACACGGCTAAGCCAGATGAAAATAGCCATAATAAAAGGAATGACCGAGGGCAAGTTCGTAAAGGGCGACAAGCTGATCTGCCTCACGGGGATTCAGCGACTTGGTTACATTGACAGCATTTTTGTGATCGACGTTGAAAGTGAGTTTGAAGTGCTGGCGTCGCAGGATATTTCCGATTTCTTTCATGGTGTCCATCCGGAAGTATTCGAAGCGATCCTGAACATATCCCTGGAGCTTGCAGCCCAGGGAAGAGAAGGACGCCCGGTGGGAACCATATTCGTAATAGGCGATCACGAAAAGGTTCTTCAGCTTTCACGGCAGATGATAATCAATCCCTTCATGGGATATCCGGAGGAGGAAAGAAACGTCATGGATCGGGACCTCCGGGATACGATCAAGGAGTTTTCCGCTCTGGACGGAGCCTTCGTGGTAAGGGAGGACGGAGTTCTGATGACGGCCGGCAGGCACCTGAACGTGGCCCTGGAAAGCGGCAAGGAATTTCCGAAAGGTCTTGGAAGCCGCCATATAAGCGCCGCGGGTGTAACGAACGTCACCGATGCCATCGCTATTGTAGTTTCCGAGTCAACGGGCACGGTCAGAATATTCAGAAAAGGCAGAATATTTGTAGATATAGAAAAAGCACTCGTATAGGGAGAAAAAAGTTGTGAGATTTGACAAGTTTACATTGAAACTCCAGGAAGGTTTTCAAAGGGCTGAGTCCCTGGCGGCAGCCGGGGGACATCAAGGCGTTGATGTGGAACACATCATGCTCGCGCTGGTTGAACAGCCTGAAGGAATCGTTCCGGAAATATTGAAGAAGATAGGAGCTGACCGGGGCAGAATCGAGAGCGAACTGAGGAAGGCGCTGAAGGCGATGCCATCGGTGTCTGGTCAGGCAGCGGGGCAAAGGTACATTACGCCGCGCCTCAACAGCGTCATGGACAAGGCCTTCAATGAAGCGGCCCGACTACAGGACGAGTATGTAAGCGTTGAACATGTATTGATGGCCGTCATTGAAGCCGGCGAAGGTCCGGCCGCCAGTATAATGGAAGGCCAGGGTGTAACGAAGGACGCTCTGCTGAAGATGCTCGTTGACATAAGGGGCGGGCAGAAGATTACGGACCAGAATCCGGAAGACAAGTACCAGGCCCTAAAAAGGTTCGCGCGTGATTTTAACGAGATAGCCCGGAAAGGGAAATTCGATCCCGTGATTGGCAGGGATGACGAAATAAGACGGATCATGCAGGTACTCTCCAGAAGGACGAAAAACAATCCAGTGCTGATCGGGGATCCGGGCGTGGGGAAGACAGCCATAGTAGAGGGACTGGCCCAACGGATAGTAAACGGGGATGTGCCGGACAGCCTGAAGGACAAGCAGGTTATAGGTTTGGATATGGGTGCTCTCGTTGCGGGAGCTAAATATCGCGGGGAATTTGAGGACAGACTGAAGGCGGTTCTCAAGGAAGTGACCGAAGCCCAGGGGCGGATCATACTCTTTATAGATGAATTACACACCATGGTGGGCGCCGGGGCGGCGGAGGGCGCTGTTGACGCTTCAAACATGCTCAAACCTGCCCTGGCTCGAGGGGAACTCCGCTGCGTGGGCGCAACCACGCTGAACGAGTACCGCAAGTATATCGAAAAAGACGCCGCCCTGGAGAGACGGTTTCAGCCAATACTTGTGCAGGAACCCTCCGTGGAGGATACCATCGGAATACTGAGAGGCCTCAAGGAGCGTTACGAGGTGCACCACGGTGTTAGAATCAAGGACTCAGCCATTATCGCCGCGGCCACACTTTCGGACCGGTATATCAGCGACCGCTTTCTTCCGGACAAGGCGGTGGACCTTATCGATGAATCGGCATCCCGGCTTAGGATCGAGCTTGACAGCATGCCAGCTGAGATCGACGCTCTTGAGCGGAGAATCATGCAGTTTGAGATAGAAAGGGAGTCGCTGAAAAAAGAGTCCGACAAAACATCCAGGGACCGGCTGTCGAAAATAGAAAAGGAAGTCGAAGCCCTCAAGAAATCCAGGGACGAGATGAAGGAGGCATGGTCCAGGGAGAAGGAGGCGATAAGGGGAATACAGTCAACCAAGGAAAGGATCGAGGAACTCAAGACAGAGGAGCAGAAAGCTCAGCGTGAAGGCAATCTTGCGAAGGCCGCCGAAATCCGCTACGGCGCCCTGGTTCAGTTGAACAGGAGTCTTGAAGAAAGTTTGAGTGAACTGGATGAACTGCAATCGAAGGGCAAGACATTAAAAGAGGAAGTTGACGCTGAGGACGTGGCTGAAGTGGTGGCTAAGTGGACGGGCATTCCCGTTGCCCGCATGATGGAGAGCGATATTCAGAAGCTGCTGCACATGGAAGAGCGTCTCAGGCTTCGTGTCATCGGACAGGATGAGGCCATAAGCGTCGTGTCCAGGGCTCTCAGAAGAGCCCGTTCCGGGCTTCAGGATCCGAACCGGCCAATAGGCTCTTTCATTTTCATGGGTCCCACGGGCGTGGGGAAGACCGAGCTCTCCAAGGCCCTTGCCGAGTTCATGTTCGACGACGAACAGGCCATGATAAGAATCGACATGTCTGAATTCATGGAAAAGCATTCCGTGGCCAGGCTGATAGGGGCTCCCCCGGGTTACGTCGGATACGACGAGGGTGGCCAGCTGACGGAAGCGGTGAGAAGACGGCCATACGCGGTATTGCTTTTCGACGAAATTGAAAAGGCCCATCCAGACGTCTTCAACATACTTCTTCAGATACTGGATGACGGCCGCCTTACCGACGGGCAGGGACGTACAGTGGATTTCAGGAACACCATAACGATAATGACATCCAACATCGGTGGTCATTGGCTTCAGGATGTTTCACTGTCTAAAGAGGATCAGGAACGGCTTACCATGGAGGCGCTCCGGGCCACCTTCAAGCCCGAGTTTCTCAACAGGCTGGATGACATAATTATATTCAGAGCGCTTACCATGTATGACATTGGCTCAATAGTAAATATTCAGGCCGAACGCCTGAGAAGCAGGCTAAGGACGAGGCAGATGGATATGGAGCTTACGGATAGGGCCGGACGGTCCATCGCCGAAGCCGGCTTCGATCCCGCTTACGGCGCCAGGCCTCTGAAAAGGGCGCTCCAGAAAATCGTGGAGGATCCGCTGGCAACGAAAATACTGGAAGGGGAATTTGTCGAGGGAGACAAGATTGTTGTGGATATGGATGAAGGAGGGAAGGCGGTATTTGCCAAGGCTTAAGATTTCGTGGAGTCGGGGAGATCCGTCATTACCCCTGTATCCGGGAACAGCCTGAGGGTTGCGGGAGGGGGAATCCGGATTCAGTTTAAAACTGGACCCCGGGTTTCGCGAGGGATGAAACAATCCTTAAAAAAGATATCAGGGCAAAGAAGTTTGGGCGCTCTGGAGTTTCACCTTTTTTGTGACATCTTGATGCTTCTGTGCTAGTAGGGAAGCTGGCGAAAGGAGAAGGATACCTGCCTTCGGAATCCGCGGGAAGCAATTAACATCATTACCATCGCATGTGGAGGGGGTTATGTCAGGAAATGATGATGAAAAAGGATTTGTGATAAAGGATCGCAGGATTTTCAGCGACGAGCGCGCGAAAGAAAGGGATGAAAAATCCCGGGATCAACAAGAAGACACGACAGATCAGGGTCCGAAACCGTCCCCAGAAGAGAAGAAAGGGCGGGAGGAGCAACCTGGCAAACCGGAAGAAGCAATACCGGTGACGGGTGAGAAGGAACAGGAGTCGAAGGAAAAGACCGGGGCCGAGCAGGCGGCGGGGGACGCCAGGGAACTTCATAAAATTGATTTTTCGGGCTTCATGTTTTCGCTTTACGCTTCGGCGGCCTTTCATTTCGGCGACATGGCCGATCCGGCCACGGGAAAAGAGGAGAAGAACCTTCCCGCGGCTAAACAGATGATCGAACTCATTGCCATGTTGAAGGAAAAAACAGAGGGCAACCTCACTGAAGAAGAGAAGCGAACCATTGAAACGTTGCTCTATGAGCTGAGAATGCGGTACGTCAAAGAATCGTGAGCGCCGTCATCAACAGGAAATCGCCGGCGAAGATAAACCTGATTCTGAAAGTTCTGGCAAAACGTGCAGACGGCTTCCATGAGATAGCCAGTTTAATGCAAAGGATCAGCCTTAGCGACGATATGTCTTTTGCCCCTGGCGGTGATGGGATTAAATTGCGCTGCTTCGGCGGCAATATCCCCGAGGGTGAAGGCAACATCGTCTACAGGGCCGCCGAGCTGTTCATGAAAACCACGGGCCGTCCTGAAGGTATAGCCATCGGCATAATAAAAAAAATCCCCGTCGCGGCAGG
>JAQUQY010000041.1 GCA_028715865.1 Syntrophales bacterium | reverse complement strand
GGTTTAACGGCAAATTCGACGGAACCTTCAAGAGGATGTGGGAATACTACCTGCTAAGTTGCGCCGGAGCCTTCCGGGCCAGGGATATTCAGGTTTGGCAGATCGTAATGACCAAGCCGGGTACGGAACAGCCTTCCGGAGTCAGGTCTAAAAATCTGTCATAAAAAGTCAAATTTTTAGACCTGACTCTCTTTTATATATGTCAAAATGTTCGGGTCTGTATCCGCGTCACTCCCGCGTTATCCCTATGCCTGCATATAGAAAATCTTGTTCAGCGACGCGCGCAGTTCTTCCCTCAAGTCCGGATGGGCAATGTTAATGAGGGCTTCGGCACGCTGCCTTCTTGATTTATATCTCAGATGGGCGATGCCGTACTCCGTGACCACGTAATCCGCGTAATGCCTGGGAACGGTTACGGGAGAACCCGGCGGAAGGTCCGGAACTATTGAGGATATCAATTTTCCATCCTTTGACGTCCTCGATGAGTACATAAGTGTGATACCCCGCCCTCCCTTCGAATGATAGGCCCCGATCTGGAAATCAAGCTGCCCGCCGGTTCCGCTTACCATGCGGTGGCCTATTCCCTCGGAAACAATCTGGCCGCTGAAGTCGATCATCAGAGCCATGTTAATAGCCACCATGTTGGGATGCTGGGCCACAAAAGCAGGATTGTTTGTGTAGTTGCATGGATGGAACTCACATGCAGGGTTCTCATGCACGTAATCGTACATGGACTGGTCACCCATGCAGAAGGTGGCGGTAGTTACGTTTTTATGAACAGGTTTTCTGCCGTTGGTGACTATGCCTTTCTCAACCAGATCGGGAAGGCCGATGGGGAACATTTCAGTATGGATGCCCAAGTCATGCTTCCCCTCCAGTCCCGCCACCACCGCTTCAGGGATCTGACCGATGCCCATCTGTATGGTGTCGCCGTCCCTGATCAGCTCAAGTACATAATCTCCCGCCTTTTTTTCCTTTTCCCCGGGCTCTGCCCTTCCCACGGCAGGTATTTTCGTGGAATTTTCGACAAAGAAATCAAATTCGGAAACGTGAATCCAGTTGTTTCCGAAGATTACCGGCATCTGGTCGTTGACTTCACCAATCAATACGCGCTGCTTTCCTGAGGCCTTTCCTTCCCGGATTGCTTCCATGGAGTAAAAGTTGGTCAGGCCGAGGTTAATCCATCCCTGTTCATTGGGTGGAGCGACCATGCAGATGTAGACGTCGGACCATTTGGCGTAGCGGTCTCCAAGGTCGTGGCTTTGCATAATGTAATAATCCGGAAAACGTGTTTCAATTATCTTTCGGCTCACGGTTGTGCCGAAGCTGGGATGGTAGTTGACATGTCCATCCAGTTTAAGCATGAAATCAGTCTCATAAAGTCTGGATGGGCGGACAGGGACCGAGTCGCAGATTGTCACGCCCTTCAAATCCTGCCAGCGGTCCAGTATGGCGTCGAACATCGCGGGAGAACAGGCGCCGATTGCCAAAGCCACGCCAACAAAATCCCCCGGTTTAATCTGTTTTGCCGCCTCCTCAAGGGACACAAGTTTTTTCCTGTAATCTTCTTTCCAGTTCATTTCCATTCCCCCTGTCTGCTATTGTTATAAAGGCACATTTGTCAGCCGATGATTTATTCTGCCACTTTTGAGGCTGAGTCTATAATGACGTCCGGCATAAGAATCTTGTCCGAAAACTGAAGGCCAAACACCCTGCCAAAGGGTAATAACCTGTTGTTCGCGGCAGCATAACCGGCTGGTATGAAGAATGTTATATCAAGAGACCCCTGGACTCAATATTAGAAGATATTTAGCGATAGTTAACGAAACGTTAATATCAGGCGAGATTTGAAAGATAGGCATGAAGGTTGTGCTTTTTGTTAAGCCCCAGTTTTTTCCTTATGTTATGCCTGTGTATATTTATGGCGCTTTCTGAGAGGTTGAGTATTTCTGAAATTTCCTTGGTGGAACGGCCCTCCTTTATGAGGTTGGCTATCTGGATTTCCCGGTTTGTGAGATTCACATAACTGGAAGATATCCTGTGGGCGAAGGGAGAGATTATTTCCCGCAGGTTTGAATCCAGCGTTTCAAGATAGGAGCGGGTTTTTGAGTTTATCGGTTCAATTTTCATTTTTTCTATGAAAGGGAGAATTAGCCGCTTGACGTTCGCCAGGACTTTTTCCTCGAGATCGCTTCGGTCACCCTCTCTTTGTTTCAAAAGAACGCGAAGGGCTACGTTAAGGTCTTCGAGCTGCGTGTTCTTTGCCTCCAACTCCTGCTCTCTTATTTTAAGGGACATTTCGGTCTTCTTCAGTTCCGTGACGTCCCGGATAGTTTCAATGGCGCCGACGACATTTCCCTTGCAGTCATACAAGGGGCTTGCCTTGCCCCAAAGGACGGTGCTTTTCCCTCTAAGATCCGGCATTTCGACCTCCGCGATGAGAAGGCCGCCCTGCCTTTCAAGGCAGATATAGGAACTTTCAAGCTTTTCATCCCAATTGAGGACCAGGTCGACAATGAGGGGCCTGCGCTTCCCGTAGAAAGGAATGGCATACTCAAGATCCCCCTTGCCGATCATGTCTTCGGCTTTTACACCTGTCATGTATTCGACGGCGCGGTTCCAGGCAATGACCCTTCCATGATGGTCAATGGCAAGGGTCGCGTCGGGAAGAAATTCAATAATGTCGGCCAAGCGCTGTTCAGATTCCCGAAGGGCTTCTTCAATCTCATTGCGTTCGGTTATGTCCCTTACAGTTTCGATGGCGCCGACGATTTCCCCGGCTCTGTTACGCAATGGGCCTGCCTTGCCCCAGAGAGACTGCCTTTTCCCTCGAGGCCTCGCGTCAGCCTCGGCTATGAGGACATCACCTTCTTTTCTGATATAGGAGTACTTTTTTTCGAGTTCTCCATGGGATCCAAAAACCAGATCAATAAGTATGGGCCTTCGGACTCCATAAAAGGGAAGGGCGTACTCATGGTCTCCCTTGCCTATGATTTCGGAAGCCTTGGTGCCGGTAAGTTCCTCTGTGGCACGGTTCCAGGTGATTACCTTGCCCGACCGGTCAATGGCAAAAGTCGCGTCAGGGAGGAATTCAATAATATCGGCAAGCCTCTGCTCCGACTCTCTTAATCGTTCTTCAATTACTTCAAGGTCTTTCTTGCGCATGATTTTTCTCCCGGATAAGGATAACGTCCGATCGTTTCAAAGTAGTTTGCATGTTAAACAAATCACGTGTTAAGTTCAATAGCAACAGATTATCCAGACAAGGGAAAGCCGAATACAGGGGGTGCGAAATGAAAGTACTCGTCATCAACAGCGGCAGCTCTTCGCTCAAGTATGAACTTTTCGACCTGGACGGTGAAGCGTCGCTGGTGAGCGGGAACATCTCGCGGATCGGCATGAACGGGGCGGAGCATGCCTGCGTCCGCGGAGGCGAGGAAACAAGAGCCGACGTTGATGCGCCTGACCATCGGGTTGCGCTCGGACTTGTTCTGGCCGCCCTCACCGATGCGGAAAAATCTCCAATCCGGAGTCTTGACGAGGTAGGAGCCGTGGCCCATCGCATAGCCCACGGCGGCACTGCCTATCGAGGTCCCGTTGTGATCGACCATGATGTGGTTGACGAAATACGGCGCCTGATACCCTTGATGCCTCTCCACCATCCCGCCATGGTTGCCGGCATAGAAGCTTGTCGGAATGTTCTTTCCGACGTGCCACATGTCGCCGTCTTCGACACGGCCTTTCACAGCGCGATCCCCGACGAGGCGGCCATTTACGGACTGCCCTACGAGATTTTTGAGCGGGGTGTAAGACGGTTCGGTTTTCACGGCAATTCTCATGAGTATGTGGCCCACAAGGCCGCGGAATACCTGGAGACGCCTCTCAGGCGTATTAACGTCATTTCCTGCCACCTGGGAAACGGCGCCAGCGCGTGCGCCGTTCAGCGGGGCCACTCCATAGATACCAGCATGGGCTTCAGCCCCCTTGAAGGACTCATAATGGGAACTCGGGCGGGGGATGTCGATCCCGGAATCATTCCCTATCTAATGCGTGAGGACAACCTGACAATTGACCAGATCGACGAAATGCTCAACAACAGGAGCGGGCTGGCCGGAATTTCCGGTGTAAGTTCAGACATGAGGGAGATACTTGCCGCGGCCGACGAAGGAAACACCCGCGCCCTCCTTGCCGTTAAGGCCTTCTGCTACAGAATCAAGCGATACATAGGAGCCTATCACGCCGTATTGGGTGGAGCGGACGTTCTTGTCTTCACGGGCGGCATAGGGGAGAACAACTGCGGTATCCGGGCCCGCTGCGTTCAGGGCCTCGAAAGGCTCGGTTTCGCCGTGGACAGTCTACGAAACGACCGCTGCTCCGTAAGCGCTTCCCTGCCCGTTATCGATATAGGGGCGCGATACAGCAACGTGAGCATACTTGTCATCGCCACCAACGAAGAGCTCATGATCGCCCGGCAATGCGCCCGCGCTCTGGACTACAGGAGCTCAATCCAGAAGGCGGTTGTATCCACTGACAAGCGGCCGATCCGGGTTTCCGTCTCGGTTCGCCATGTGCACCTCAGCAAGCCGGACGTGGAGGCCCTGTTCGGAGCGGGACACTTACTCACAGAAAAAAAGCGTCTTTTCCTGGACAGCGATTACGCTTCAAAGGAAACTGTGAATCTGATAGGGCCTCACGGCAGGGTTGACAATGTCAGGGCCATCGGTCCCGAACGGGGCAGGACACAGGTAGAGATATCACGTACCGAGGAGTTCAAACTGGGAATCGACGCTCCGGTCCGGGAGTCGGGGGACCTGGATGGAACGCCTGGAATCATACTTGAAGGTCCGGTTGGGAGGGTTGAAATTCCGGAAGGAGTCATCTGCGCCCAGCGGCACATTCACATGTCCCCAGAGGACGCCGAGAGTTACGGCGTCCGGGACAGGGACACAGTCATGGTCCGCATAGAGGGGGAGAGGGAACTCATCTTCGGCGACGTCCTCGTACGGGTGAAACCCGACTACAAGCTGGAGATGCACATCGACACGGACGAGGCCAACGCGGCGGAACTTCCGCCCATTTCGCAGGGCTACCTTGTGCGCATCGTGTCTCGTTATTGACCTTGGTGAACATGGGTATTCACGGACCCGAGCTAAGTATAAAATCAGCTTTGGAGCGCAAGTATCACAAATGCCTCACCTAGCTTATCGATTAATTCTTCACGATTTATAAACGGTGAAAAAGCGGCATTGAAATTCTTTTCGATGGAACGCCCCATCTCCATAAAGTGTTCCATGAGATCTTCGTCAGTTTCCAGGGCGTAGGTCGCGACCAGCTTTATTTTTCCGTCCACCTCCGTCAAGCGCCTTTCAAGGACTTCTTTTATTATGTCTACGTCCTCAAGGCTCTCAGCTTCAAGGCCCTTGAAGTTGTAAAACAGGATGCCATGATCGGAAAACTTTCTGCTTCGCCTGTCGATGTCATGCTTGAGGAATTCCCTGCGAATACCCATCGCAGTGGATTTGAAAATCCTGTGATCCATTATCCCTACATTGTTCATGGAGGGAATGAAATCCATATGGGCCAGGATATCTTTCTCTATGTCAATGCCGTGGGCGACCTCGATCAGCTCAACGTTTCCATTTATAAGCTTGAAGACGCAACGTTCAGTAATGTAAAAGATTTCCTGCCCGCTCGTACTTCCGATTTTGCCGCTGAAGGTTATCTGATCCACATGTTTTACAAATTTTCTGGTTTTCCCTTCACGGATGATTTTGAGAAACCCTTTGTTGTCTATCGCGATTTCCAGTCCACCCGCGGTGAAGGTGCCCACAAAAAGGGTCTTTTGGGCATTCTGGCTTATGTCGATAAAGCCGCCGCAACCCGCCAGACGCAAGCCGAATTTACTTGAGTTTACGTTACCCTCTTCATCGCACTGTGCCATTCCCAGACAGGCAAGATCCAGGCCCCCTCCATCGTAAAAATCGAACTGGTCAGGCATGTCTATGACGGCTTCGGGATTCACGGAGGCCCCGAAATCAAGACCTCCCGTGGGCATGCCCCCGATGATTCCGGGCTCCACGGTCATGGTCAGATAATCAAGGATTTTTTCTTCTCTTGCTACCACTGAAACGCCCTCGGGAACGCCGATGCCCAGATTGATAACGTCATAGGGACTGAGTTCGAGATTCGCCCTGCGCGCGATTATCTTCCTTTCGTCAAGTGCCAGTTTTTCCCCGGACTTCATGGGTACCCTGAGCTCTCCGGAGAAAGAAGGGTTATACTGTGTCGCTAAGGTCTGCATGTGGTTTTCCTGCGGGGCAACAACAACGTAATCAACCAGGATTCCCGGAACCTTCACTTCTTTTGGCCTTAAATCGCCCCTGTCGGCGATGCGCTCTACCTGGACGATTACTTTTCCAACGCCGTTATGGGTGGCCATAGCAATGGAAAGAGCGTCCACAAAAAGAACTTCCCTTTCCATAGTTACATTACCCTCAATGTCTGCCGTGGTACCTCTTATAAAGCAGACATCCACAGGGGATGATTTCATAAAGAGCCATTCTTCACCGTCTATTTCAATTACTCTTAGCAAATCCTCCATGGCTTTTTCATTAACTTTCCCACCTTCTATACGAGGGTCTACGAAGGTTCCCAGGCCGACCCTCGAAAAAAACCCCGGACGGTTTCCCGCTACGGCACGGAAGAAGTTCGTCAGGATTCCCTGAGGAAAGTTGTAAGATTCAAATTCGTTCTGAAGTGCCATTTGCCCTATCTTGGGAACAAGGCCGAAATGACCGGATATTACACGTTTGAAAAGTCCGCTGTGGGCAAGATGGTTGATTCCACGGTTTGCCGTGTCTCCCGGTCCCGATGAATGAATCATGGTTAGGTTTTTTGGCGAATTAGTCTCCTGGTATCTTTTTTCCAGGGCGAGGCAGAGTTCTTCAGCAGTACCGCTGCCAAGAAATCCCTCAACGGCAAGCGTATCACCGTCCTTTATCTCCGCCACTGCTTCTGCTGAAGTTACAATCTTATTTTTTTTCACAACCGGAAGACCTCCTGCTTCAAGAAGTACAAGCCCTGCGGGCCTGGCCATCTTTAACTTTGAATTTAATAAGGTTAAGAAGTGGGCTCGGGGCCGGCATTAATGGAAAATAGTTTTTTATCTCGGGTCGTTATTCTGATTCCTGCCTTCAAAAACCTGTTATTTTATCAGTTCCGCGGGTTTTGTTATCAGTTCAGGGAATAGCATTAATACCAACATGCTTATGAAAATTATTGCCACGAAAGGTATGACGCTGCGGTAGATCTGTGCTGTTGAAAGATCCTGGGAGGCGATTCCTTTCATGAAGAAGAGGGCATAGCCGAAAGGGGGAGTAAGAAAGGAAGCCTGCAGATTGACGGCCGCAATAACCACAAACCAGAGAGGATCGAAGCCGAGCTGTATTGCGATGGGAAGAAATACGGGAAAAGTGATGTAGACTATTCCAATCCAGTCAATAAACATGCCGAGGACAAACATCACCATCATCATTATCGCCAGGGTTCCCCATTTCCCAAGGTCCAGTTCAATTATAAAAGAAGATACGACGTTCCCGCCGCCCGTGCCCATGAAAACACCAGTGAAACAGGTGGCCCCGACAAGTATCATAATTACCATGGCGCAGGTCTTTGCCGTTGAAAGGGTCACATCTTCAAGCATTTTCCAACTGAAACGTCCGTATGCGATGGTCATTATAAGCGCGAGGAAGGCTCCTACGGCCGAAGCCTCGGTGGGCGTCGCGATTCCTGTGAATATTGAGCCGAGGACTCCTGCTATCAGAATCACCGGTGGCAGCGCGGATACCAAAACCATCCTGATTATCTGGTTCGTTGTAACCTGTTCTAGTTCCTCCTTGGTAATCGGCGGTCCAAGTTCCGGCTTGAAGCCGCTTATAATCAATATGTAAAGGATGTAGAGAAAGGCAAGCAGAAGGCCGGGAACCAGACTGCCGATAAAAAGCCTACCCACCGAAAGGCCGGTCATATCGGCCATGATGATTAGCATGATGCTCGGCGGAATCAGTATGCCCAGCGATCCTCCGGCACAAATGGTGCCACAGGCAAGTTCTTTGTCGTAGTTGTATTTGAGCATGACTGGAAGTGCCAGAAGCCCCATGGAAACGATTGAAGCGGCAATAACGCCCGTGCAGGCGGCAAATAGCGTGCAGACAATTATTACCGATAGCGCCAATCCTCCTCTCAAGGGACCCATCAGGTAACGCATGGAATCGAAAAGTTTTTCCGCGACACCTGAGTGGTTGAGCAAGTTTGCCATAAGTATGAACATGGGGATTGCCACCATGATAAAATTGTCAGTCAATCCCATTATGCGGAACGCGAAAAGAGAAAAGCTGGCCGGTCCCCAGGCAAGGAAACCAAAAATTACCGCAAGGCCGCCAAAAACAAAGGCAAGGGGGTGCCCCAGAAATAGTCCGAGCAGGAGTCCGCCGAACATCAGTGATGCAATAATGATAGGGTCAAAATTAATCATCGGGATTATCCTTTCCCAGGAAAGAAATGACGCACCTTGTCAGCTCTGGAATACCCTGGATGAGAAGCAGAAATGCGGCAACCGGGACTGTTGTCTTCATTATGGGGTAGATGTAGGGCAGTCCGATCGATGTTCGTTCGGCAAAGCCCCATGAAGATGCAGCGGATTTCCATCCCACATAGAGCAGCACAATGATAAAGGGGAAGTAAAAACCCAGATATGTGATTATCTGAAGAAAAGACTGGGTTCTTTTTGAAAAGCGCATAGATATTATGTCTATTGAAACATGTTCCCTTTTCAACAATGCGTAGCCGCCTAAAAGCATGAAATGGACCGCGTAAAACATATTGATCACGTCGTAGGACCATATGTTGGGAGCATTGAACAGGCGGCGCGTTATCACTTCAAAGACGCAAAGGCCCATAACTATCCAGATCAACCATGCTACGCCGCGTCCTGTCCACTCATTGACGGCATCAAAGTATTTCATTGTATGTTGAAACATTTGTCCGCATCCTGTCCTTTAATATAAAATCTTCATATTTGCGGCTGCCGCGAGGCTCTGTGACTATTGAGAAGAAGCACGGAACCTCACGGACAGTTCAGTTATTTGTCTCTTTGTCCTTTAACGGCTTACTTTATATCAGGATACCTGGAAAGGCTCGTTCCATGACCAAAACGTCCTTCAAAGTTTCTGACTTCATCAAATTCTCTGAGGTAGTTGATCATAGACTTCGCGATTTTTGCATAGTCCGGGTTCCGGGCCGCTTCACGCTCCATAAATTCTATTGCCAGGCTTTCTATTTTCTTTTGGGCTTCTTCATCGAGTCGGCTTTCCTGTATCCCGGCTTCCTTGAAATTTTTCAGCGCTTCAATGGAATCCCAGTTAGCCCTGGCGTATGACCAGACCATGTTCGCCTTGGCAGCTGTTTCAACAATTGCCTTCAAGTCGGCGGGAAGCTTGTTCCAGGCATCCATGTTGATCATCAAGTCAGAAACGGTACCGACTTGGTGCCAGCCGGCAGGCGTCATCCAGTATCGTGTGGTTTCCTGAAGTCTCATGTTCCAGTCCGTTGAGGGCACCCCGAACTCCGCTCCGTCAATGGTTCCCAGCCTCAGGGCCATATAGACTTCCCCTCCGGGAATCCTGACCGGATTGGCGCCCAGCTGTTCAAGAATCCATATTGACTGAAGCACGCCTATCCTCAATTTCCTGCCTTTGAAATCATCGAGAGTTCTGATTGGTTCCCTG
>JAQUQY010000040.1 GCA_028715865.1 Syntrophales bacterium | reverse complement strand
TGCCGTCGCCAGGAGCTGCGGCAACTCTTAACGCACAAGAGGAGGATGTATTCATAATGGCTGAGTGTATTTTCTGCAAGATTGTGGCTGGGGAAATACCATGCACCAAAGTCTATGAAGACGAGAAAATTCTTGCCTTTGAGGATATTCAACCACTTGCACCCGTTCACATAATAGTGGTTCCAAAGCGTCACGTGTCGACAATCATGGACATTGAAGATGCTGAGGGGGATATGCCGGCGGAGCTATTTAACGCTGTCCGTCAAGTGGCTAGAATAACGGGTGTCGACGAGCCCGGTTTCAGGGTTGTTATAAACAGCAACCGCGACGGTGGACAAATCATATTTCACCTTCACGTCCATGTTATTGGAGGGAGAAAGCTTTCCGACGGGCTGGGATAGCCTGCATTGACAATAGGTATAGAGTTATTATCGTAAGGGAAGTTGGCTTAGTGTAAGCTGTGTAGCCACGCTGCTCTGTGAAAAACCGCAATGTTCATTCAGGTTTGTTATTTTTCTTGAACAGTGCTGCCGTTCCGATCAGGGCAATCACCTTGATTACTGATAAGGGGTCCGGTAATGACAATTGACGAGCGTGTCGAAAGTGAGATGAAAGAGGCAGCGAGGGCCAGGGATAAGGTAAGATTATCAACACTGCGCCTGGTAAAGTCGGCCTTTCATAACCGAGAGATCGATCTTAAGAAGAAGCTCGATGAAAGAGAGATGCTCCAGGTTCTTTCCTCTATGGCTAAGCAGAGGAACGATTCGATCGAACAGTTCGAGCGGGGCGGCAGAAGAGACCTGGTCGACAGGGAAGCGCAAGAGCTGGCAATTATCAAAACTTTCATGCCCGAAGAAATGTCGGAAGAGGAAATCAGGGCTGCCATCTCCAGAGCGATAGAGGCTGCCGGCGCCACCGGCATCAGGGACATGGGAGCGGTAATGAAGCTTTTGATTCCTGTAATAACAGGCAAAGCGGATGGAAAGAGAGTCAGCGAAATGGTAAAGGATACCCTGTCCTCCTGACGGGTATGCATGTTTATGGGGCTCCTGAAAGAAAGGAGCTTGGCGCTGCCTTAAAACGATTCTTACTGCGAAGAATCATATTTCCAAAATCTTTCGGTTGCTTCCATATACAGGGCGGGGCTGATTCTTCCCTTAGTAATATAGGGAACAACGGTTCATGACAGGGTTGTCGATGAGGTCCTAATCTGCCCGGGAGAAAGTCTGTCGAATTGAAAGGACACATTCCTCAGGAAATAATCGAAGAAATTCGTCGCCGGTCAAACATTGTTGAGCTTGTTTCCCAGTTTGTAACTTTGAAAAAAGCCGGCAGGAATTACGTCGGCCTTTGTCCGTTTCACAGGGAAAAGACGCCATCTTTTACTGTAAACCCTGAAAAACAGATATTTTATTGCTTTGGTTGTGGTGAGGGAGGCAACGAAATTTCATTCCTGATGAAGTTTCAGGATATTGCCTTTCCAGAAGCAGCAAGAAGTGTAGCCGCCAAAAGAGGAATTGTGATTCCTGAAAGTGAGGTTGGGGAAAGTAAAAAAAAAGGAGCTTCCGAGAGGGAGGAGCTTCTCAAAGTCAACCGGTTGGCCAAGGAGTTCTTTTTAAAAAATATTCTTTCAGATAAGGGAACATCTGCCAGGGAATACCTGTCTCAAAGAGGCATGGGCGTCGACGTTATTAATACTTTTTTCCTGGGTTACGCGCCCCCTGGGTGGCGTAACTTAATGAATTATCTGGTTTATTCCAAGGTATCTGAGGGGTTGCTTCGAAAGTCGGGATTGTTGGTTTTCCGGGATGACGGCAAGAGTTATGATCGATTCAGGGCTCGTCTCATTTTCCCCATCGAAAGCATTGATGGAGATGTTATAGCCTTCGGGGGACGGGAACTCGACGGCGGGGAGCCAAAATATCTGAACTCTCCTGAATCACCGATCTATATCAAAGGGGATAATCTCTACGGTCTTTCAAAAACCAGAAATGCCATACGTTCAAAGGATTTCGTCATCGTAGTGGAGGGATATTTTGATCTGCTGTCACTCTGGAATGCCGGAATTACCAATGCGGTGGCCACACTGGGCACCGCGCTGACGAAACGCCAGGTATCGCTTATAGGAAGATTTACGCGAAATGTTGCGGTGCTTTTTGATGGTGATGAAGGCGGGAGGACCGCCGTGGAGAGAAGCCTTCCGCTTTTCCTCGAGGCGGGAATGTCGGCGAGAGTCGTTGTGCTACCCGAAGGTTCCGATCCCGATGATTACGTAAAAAGGAAGGGCGGTGAAGCCCTGACGGGCCTGATCGACGGGGCGCCTTCGATGGTGGATTACTACATAGACTCAGTCATAAAAAGCCGGGAAAAGTTCGACGGGAACGGCCGCCTGGCCAGAGAGATTATTTTTTTTATAAAAAATATTCCTGATGTAATACAAAGAAACCTTTTTATAAAAAGGGCTTCAGAAAAATTGGGAGTGGACCAGCAGGTAATAAAGGATGAGGTAAACCGGGGATCGGATCTGAATAAATCGAAGGAACCCTTTAAACCTTCAGGTCAGGTTATCGATCCCGTGGAACTTTATCTTATATATCTTATGGTTGAATTTCCCGAAAGGATACCCTTTGTCCGCAAGCATAACATTCTCACATACTGCACCCTTTCATCTCTAAGGAAACTGGGCCAGAGAATCGTGGAACTCTACGAAGAGCGAGGAACCGTAACCATGTCCGAAGCGATTGATGAAGCAGGTGGAAGTGATGTAGGGGAGCATCTTCTTCGACTGGCCATGGATGATCCTCCTGAAGATTCGATTGCCGAAAGAATATTGCACGATACCATGGGAAAAATAAAGGTTAGATGGTACCGGGAACGTCGCAGAAATATTAACCAGCGCCTGTTGGAGGCCCGTGAGAGTGGAGACCGGCTCCTCTGCGACCGCCTTCTCACGGAAAAAGAACAGCTTCTCAAGGAGGAAAAAACCGATGGAGCCTTTCGTCCTGTATCTTAAGAGTGACCGGTTGCTTAGCAGGCTTTAGGTTCCGGGCCGGTTGATATTTCCGCAGGCTGTGCGGACGCCGCATAATCCGTTAATCAGTGGTTAGGAATACCACTGGCAAGGAGAGGAATTTATGAAACGATTCATTAACTCTGATGAAGTAAAAAAATTGATATCTCTTGGTGAGGAGAAGGGATTTCTTACCTATGACGATGTGAATGACATGTTGCCTTCCAACGTGACATCATCGGAACAGATTGACGACATAATAGTTTTTTTCGGTGAAAAAAACATAGATATAATTGACGCTTCGAAAGATGAAAAGCCCAGGGGCAAGAAGCTGTTAGATGAATCGGAAGACGCGAAGGAAATCGACAAGGAATCATCTCTCCTGACATCCCCCCTGGGAAAGACCGGTGATCCGGTCAAGCTGTATCTGCGAGAGATGGGTCTTGTGTCGCTGTTGAACCGGGATGAGGAAGTGGCAATCGCGAAACGGATTGAAGAGGGCGAACGAAAGGTTATGGAGAGTCTCTTCAGGTTGCCCTATTTTGTCAGAGAGGTTGTTCGTATCGGGGAGCGTCTCAAAAGCGGTGAGATAAGAATCAAAAGCGTCATAGACAGCATTGAAGATGAATCCGGCTTTATGAAGGAAGAGGTCCATATAGAGAGGGTCCGTGAGCTTATTGAAAGAATCGAGACGCACTACAATAGAAGCCGTTCTATTGAAGAGAAACTCAAGGATTCGAGCCTGACGGAGAAGCGCAAATCTTCTCTTAAAAAGGAGCTTGAAAAAAACATAGTCACGATTACAGCGCTGTGCAAGGAGATCCATTTCATTAAGAGAAGGATCAACGGTATGGTGGCTAAGCTGAAAAAGGATGTTGACCGTATAGGGATCATGGAGGCCCAGATTCAATCGTGTCGTAAGCAGTCCGGTAAACCACTTAAGGAACTGGACAAAATATTTGCCAGAATCAGAAAAGAGCCGGCAAAGGAAAAAGCAATCGCGCGGGAGGTTAAAATTCCTTTGGCACGGCTGAAGGAGTATGAGAGGGTCATAAGGAACGCAAGGCGCGAAAGGAAACTTATTGCCGACAGAATTGGCTCTCCCTCGGAATCGCTGAAAAGGGTATTCAATTCGATCACGGAAGGGGAAAACGAGGCTAACGAGGCAAAACAGAAGCTGATACAGGCAAACCTCAGACTGGTCGTAAGCATAGCAAAAAAATACACCAACAGGGGATTGCAATTTCTCGACCTGATCCAGGAAGGGAACATAGGCCTGATGAAGGCGGTGGAAAAATTTGAATATCAGCGTGGGTATAAATTTTCCACCTACGCCACCTGGTGGATAAGGCAGGCCATAACTAGAGCTATCGCCGACCAGGCCCGCACCATAAGAATTCCCGTTCATATGATAGAAACAATAAACAAGCTTATAAGAACGTCCCGATACCTGGTCCAGGAATTGGGAAGAGAGCCCAATCCCGAAGAGATCGCCGAAAAGATGGAATTCCCACTGGAAAAGGTCCGTAAGGTGCTCAAGATAGCAAAAGAGCCCATATCGCTGGAAACACCCATCGGTGAGGAGGAAGACAGCTCTCTGGGGGACTTTATCGAGGATAAAAAAATTATGTCCCCCTCGGATGCCACCATGAGTATGGATCTTGCCAAGCAGACCCGCAACATTCTTTCTACGCTTACGCCCAGGGAAGAAAAAGTTTTAAGGATGAGATTCGGTATCAGCGAAAAATCTGAAAATACATTTATTGAGGGTGATGAGGAGGATTATTCCGAGGTAATGGAAAGGGCGAAGAAGATCGAGTCTAATGTTCTCAAGAAAATGAGGGGCGCTTCAAGGAGAAGGGAAATAAAGGGAAACGCAAAGTAGAGGGTGCGGAGATAATCGTGTCCGGGTTGAAACTTGAGAGCCCATCCGTTAAGGGGTTCCTGATCACGGGCATGGTGAATCAAAGAAGTTGACTTGCCACGGTTTGTTTAAGTTCCAAAGAATTAAAATTCGTGCTTGTGACTTCCCTGTAAAAAATGTGGACATGATGAAGTGGATCGAGTTTTAACAGTTTCGGAATTGACAACCAATATCAGGGTTCTGCTTGAGACGACTTTCGGCGTGCTGTGGGTGTCAGGCGAAGTGTCTAATCTCAGGCGGCCCGGATCGGGCCATATTTATTTTACGCTTAAGGATGAACAAAGCCAGGTGCGGGCGGTAATGTTCAGGCAGAGCGCTTCCTCGCTGGGCTTTGACCTTGAGGAAGGCCAGTCTCTAGTATGCCGCGGACGAATAAGTGTCTATGCTGCCAGGGGTGACTACCAGCTTCTGGTGGAAGCGGCGGAACCACGTGGTATCGGGGCTCTCCAGGTAGCATTTGAACAACTGAAGCGGCGTCTTGAAGCGGAGGGTCTTTTCGATCAGAAAAATAAAAAACCCCTCCCACCTTTCCCAGAGCGGGTAGGTGTGGTGACGTCTCCAACTGGAGCGGTTATAAGGGACATCCTTACGGTCATGAAGCGGAGGTGGCCCACCTGCAGCGTACTGTTGGCGCCGGTTAGGGTTCAGGGGGCGGAAGCGGCGCCGGAAATCTGTAAAGCGATAGATATGCTGAACAATATCGAGTCCCGTAATGTGGTTGACGTTATAATCCTCGCCCGTGGCGGGGGATCAATGGAGGATCTCCAGCCTTTCAATGATGAACGCGTGGCCCGGGCCATTCATGGGTCGAGGATTCCAGTGGTCTCGGCCGTGGGTCACGAAATAGACTTCACCATTTCTGATTTTGTCGCCGATTTAAGGGCTCCCACGCCATCGGCAGCGGCGGAAATTATCGTTCCCGATCGCCGGGAAGTGTCGGGATTCCTGTCTTCCATGACAGCAGGGCTTGTTTCCGCCCACAGTTCATTGTGCAAAGATCTTCATCGCCGGATGGAACTGGTTTCGAGGGGAATTAGTAATCCGGGAAGAAAAATCAACGATCTGATAATGTTGCTGGACGACCGGGTTGCCTCCCTTGCAGGAGGTCTTCGGCGGGGACTGGAAAAGCGGGGCAACAGGGTTCAAATACTGTCACGGACTCTCAGAAACTTGAATCCCTCCGTCCATATCCGTGAAGATCGCCGAAGAGTTCATTATCTCCTGAACAAAGCCGTTCTTCACACCGGATACAATCGTGGTCATGCCAGGGGGAGACTTGAACGTGCCCGGGCGGTGCTTGACAGTGTAAATCCCCTTGCGGTGTTAAAGCGAGGTTACAGTATTACCCGTCGCAGTTCAGACGGGTCTCTTGTTCGAGACGCTTCAACTTTAAAGCAGGGCAATGACGTGTCAGTGCGGGTAATGTCCGGAACTTTTCATGCCAGGGTTATCGATATAAAGGGGGAGGAATCTCATGGCGGAGAAGAAATTTGAGAAAGCCCTTGAACGGCTTGAGAACATTGTTAAGAAAATGGAAACCGGAGAGATGACACTTGATGAATCCCTGAAGGCTTTTCAGGAAGGAATAGAGCTTTCCCGGTTCTGCATGAAAAAACTGGACGAGGCAGAGCGCACCGTTGAAAAGCTTCTAAAGGAAGGAGATGGGATCATTACGGTTCCTTTCACGGATGAGAATGGACTTGAATAAGAAAGAAAAAGCCCAGTTAAAGGAATATCTTGATTCGAGAAAGAAGGTGGTAGATGATGCTCTTGACCGCTATCTTCCATCGACAGATTCCTATCCTAAGGTGATTTTCGAGGCGGCCCGGTACAGCCTTTTCGCCGGAGGAAAACGAATACGGCCCGTACTCTGCATGGCTGCCGCTGAAACCTGTGGAGGAAGGGTCGAAGATGTTCTTCCCTGTGCCTGCGCCCTCGAGATGATCCATACCTATTCGTTGATTCATGACGATCTTCCCGCCATGGACGACGATGTCCTGCGCCGGGGAAAGCCTACAAGCCATGTTGTCTTTGGTGAAGGAATCGCTGTACTTGCGGGCGACGCCCTTCTGACGGACGCCTTTCGTATTCTTGCCTCCGAGGGAGACGCTTCGAATGTAAACCCGCGGGACCTGCTTTCTGTTATCCAGGAAATCGGCATTGCGGCGGGTTTTTTCGGAATGATTGGCGGTCAGACCGTTGACCTTAATTCGGAAGGCAAGGATGTGGATTACGAAACGCTCCGTTACATACACATGCACAAAACGGGAGCACTGATAAAGGCTTCCATGAGATCCGGCGCGATTCTCTCCGGGGCTGCACAGAAAAAGCTGTCAGCGCTCACGGCATACGGAGAGAGCATAGGCCTGCTATTCCAGATCGTTGACGACATTCTGAATGTGGAGGGAGATGCCTCAATCATGGGCAAGGAGACAGGCTCCGACACTGCCAGAAAGAAAGCTACCTATCCGTCCATAGTGGGCCTGGAACTTGCCCGGAAGAGAGCGGCTGAGCTGGTAAAAGAAGCTTTGTCAAGTATTGATTCTTTTGACGACAGGGCCGAACCATTGCGACTAATTGCTCGATACATGGCTGAACGTAAATCGTAGAAAAGGGGAGTGGATGATTTGCCCCCTCCTGGAAGGACATGCCCCGTGACCGAAAAAGCATATGCGATACTTGGCGGAATTGAAAGCCCCGAAGATGTAAGAAAGTTGAAGATATATGAACTTGACGTTCTGGCCCGGGAAATCAGGAGCCTTATAATATCCACGGTAGCTTCCAACGGCGGCCACTTGGCTCCGTCGCTGGGAACGGTTGAATTATCTCTTGCGCTTCACTATGTTTTCGATACCCCTCGTGACCGGATCATCTGGGATGTGGGCCATCAGGCATACGCCCACAAGATTATAACGGGACGCAGAAAGGAATTTCCCACCCTCAGAAAACTGGGAGGCATAGCTCCTTTTCCGAAGCGCGAGGAGAGCGTATATGATTCTTTCGGGGTGGGACACAGCAGCACTTCGATTTCAGCCGGTTCGGGAATTGCAGAAGCGCGATGCCTGGGGGGGCGGGATTTCAAGGTTGTTTGCGTCATCGGCGACGGATCAATGACGGCGGGCCTGGCCTTCGAAGGACTAAATTGGGCCGGTGATCGTGAAAAAGATCTGATTATTGTTCTCAACGACAACGAAATGTCCATTTCTCCGAATGTCGGAGCCATGTCCTCATATCTGAACAGGATTATGACCGGTCAACACGTGGTGAAACTCAAAGCGGGGGTGCTGAATTTTCTCAAGACGATTCACGGCATAGGGGAACAAATGGTGCGGATAACAAAACAGGCGGAGGAGTCCTTGAAGGCATTTATTGTTCCGGGGATGCTGTTTGAGGAGATGGGCTTTCAGTATGTGGGTCCCCTGGCAGGGCACCGGCTGGATCATTTGATTAAAAATTTCATTAATATCAAGGAATTGAAGGGTCCTATCCTGGTTCACGTGATCACGAAAAAGGGAAAGGGATATTCCTTTGCCGAAGCGGAGCCTTCCCGATTCCATGGACTAGGTCCCTTTGACATCGAAACGGGGCAAGCCCTCTCGTCTCCCGAAAATCCGCCTGCCTACACGGAAATTTTCGGAAAGACACTGATCAGACTGGCCGGGGAAAATCCCCGCATAACAGCCATAACGGCAGCAATGAGCCAGGGCACGGGACTGGAAGAATTCGCCGGAACCTTTCCCGAACGTTTTTTTGACGTGGGCATCGCTGAACCACATGGGGTTACCTTTGCCGCCGGACTCGCGTCGGAGGGCCTTATTCCCGTGGTTGCCATATATTCAAGTTTTCTGCAGCGTGCCTATGATCAGGTCATTCATGACGTCTGTATTCAGAAACTTCCCGTTGTATTCGCCCTTGACAGGGGAGGCATCGTCGGAGATGACGGGGCAACTCATCAGGGACTTTTTGATTTTTCCTACCTGCGTTCCATCCCAAATATTGTCGTTATGGCGCCAAGGGATGAAAACGAGCTGCAGCACATGATAAAAACCGCCGTTGAATTAGGGGGTGCCGTTTCAATACGCTACCCGAGGGGGAAAGGCGAAGGAGTTCCTCTCGATGCTGAGATGAGGACCATCGAGATAGGTCGAGGAGAAATTCTCCGTCGGGGTGGGGACGCCGCTATCGTGTCAATAGGCTCCACCGTTTATACCGCGCTAAAGGCGGCAGATCTTCTCGCGGAAAAGGGAATTGAAGTTACCGTTGTGGACAGCCGTTTTGTAAAGCCGCTTGATGAGGACCTTCTCTGCCGCGTGGCCGCGGAGACGGGGAAAGTCTTAACCGTCGAAGAAAACGTTCTCATGGGCGGCTTCGGAAGCGCCGTCCTGGAGCTTTACCAGGACAAGGGTGCCGTTCCACCCATGATGAAACGTCTTGGTATTCCAGATTGTTTCGTGGAGCATGGGAAGCAGGACGAACTGCGGGAGCGATACGGCATCGATGCGGGGGGCATTGAGCGGGCTGTCATTGATATGATGGGTCGAGCGGTGAAGTGACGGTGACTAAGGGAGAGACCGCCCGGCGCATCAGGCTCGACAGGGCCATGGTAGAGCAGGGCCTGGTGGCTACGAGGGAGCGAGCCAGAGCGCTGATCATGTCTGGTGCGGTCATAATAAATGACACGGTTATGAACAAGGCGGGGAGTCTTGTTTATCCAGATGTTTCAATTCGAATCAGAGGGGACGATAATCCTTTCGTAAGCAGGGGGGGCTTGAAGCTGAAGCACGCCCTGGATGTTTTCGGCATTGACGCCAGTGGAAAGACCGCTCTCGATGTTGGGGCGTCAACGGGGGGATTTACGGACTGCCTGCTTCAGGGGGGAGCCCGCCGGGTCTACTCACTTGACGTGGGGTACGGGCAGATAGCCTGGAAGCTGAGATTGGATGAGCGGGTGAAAGTATTCGAGCGCACCAATATCAGATATTTTGACGCGGCTCTTCTTGATGAC
>JAQUQY010000039.1 GCA_028715865.1 Syntrophales bacterium | reverse complement strand
CCAGGCCTCGACTTTCGGGTTTCCCTTATCCTGAAAAAACAGTTCCCTTATGAATACGGTATTTGCCTTTGCACCTGCTTCCTGCCGTGCCTTACCTTTACCTGAGCGGGGATTAGCGGAAACCCTGTCATACTCCTGGATTAAACTTCAAGTGTGCCAGCCAGGTAGTCTCTAAAGACCACATAGTCCGACGGCAGCTCAACGGGTTCACCATGTCGCTGGTCAAGCCCGCGCATGCTTTCAGGTATTTCGGGAACAATTCCAAGAAGCTCTGTTATTTCGTCGGGAAACTTGGCAGGATGGGCCGTTTCAAGAGAAACACAAAGGGGGAAATCACCGAATTCATCAATCCAGGCTTCCAGCCCACGCCATCCCACGGCGCCGTGGGGCTCCAGAACAGTTCCGTAACGATCATATACGGCCTTTATGGTATATCTGGTCGCTTCATCGGAAACACTTACGGAGAATATGTTCTTTCTCATTTCCTCCAGGTCGGGAAGGCGGTGCACCACACCTTTCCGGTCCACCGTACCACCGTAGATATCAAAGAAGCGGGCAAGGTTGCTGGGATGGCCCACGTTCATGGCATTCGAAAGACAGGCCCTGGAAGGTGAAACCGCCTCATAGCGGCCGCTTTTCAAATACCTGGGAAATTCATCGTTTTCATTGGTAGGCATTGCCAGCATTTTCACGGGCAGCCCCATTCTTCTGGCATACTCGCAACCCAGCGCGTTTCCGAAATTGCCCGAAGGTACGGAGACGATCATCTCCTCGCCGCCCTGTCGAGCAAGCTGGGCGTAAGCATAGACATAGTAGACGATCTGGGGAAGAATGCGCCCGAAATTGATTGAATTGGCTGAGGTAAAATTCAGGTGCGCAAGCCCCGGGTCTGAAAAGGCCTCCTTTACCATGTTCTGGCAGTCATCGAATTTGCCGTCCACAGATATGGCCCGGACGTTTTGTCCGATGGTATCGAGTTGTTTTTTCTGCCTGCCGCTCACTTCGTTCCGGGGATAGAGAATGCAGACATCTATCCCTTCAACTCCCTTGAAGGCTTCCCCCACGGCGCTTCCCGTATCGCCCGAGGTTGCAACGAGAACGTTTAGCCGTCGGTCCTTGCCCTTGAACCGGCTCATGAACCGTGCCATCATACGGGCCGCGAAATCCTTGAAGGAAGCTGTGGGCCCCTGGTCCAGGCGCATGATGTACTTCCGGCCATAGACCTTTTCAAGGGGCACGCCGAAAGGATAGGAATCCTCCACGATAGACCTGAGTGATTCGCTATCAATGTCGTTCCCGAGAAAGGCATCCGCCACAAGAAAGGCCGCGTCGTGGTAGGCCTTCCCCCTGAGAGACAGAATCTGCGAAATGGTTAGCCCTGGAATGGCGTCAGGCATAAAAAGACCTTCATCAGGAGCCTGTCCCCGCAGAAGCGCCTCTGCAAAAGTTACTTTTCCCCTGAAGGGACGGATACCCCCAGACGGGTTGAGGTTCCTGTTGGTGCTGTAGTATCGAATCATGTCAGCATCACTCAATGTCAAGGGGATAGGCCCTTACAAAATCAATGAAGAGCCTGTGATGCCGCTTCAGGGGAAACTGCCTCCTGTACGCCAGCCAGAACTCACGCTCAATGGGAGGGCCTTCAACAGGGACCCGGATCAGATCGCCCCGCTCCAGTTCCCTCCTTATCGCGTGAAGCGAAATAACCGATATGCCCAGTCCCGTCATTATGGCCTCTTTAACAGATTCAGAGCTCCCCATTTCAGCAACAACAGTAAGGGCAACTCGCATTCCACGCTCGGAAAAATAACTCTCCATCGTTTCTTTCGTGGCCGATCCCGCTTCCCTTCCAACGAAGGGTTCCCTGGCGATCTCATCCCATGACACGGACTTCCTGCCTCGCCAGGGATGATTCTTAGGAATTGCAAGGACCAGAAGGTCCTTCCATAAAGCTTCATAGTCGATTTTCTTGCTCGTTGGACGGCTCCCGAGAAAACCGATTTCAACCTCGCCGTCCAGTACCATGTCCATAACCGCGGCACTGTCGTTCATCCGGACGAAACAGAGTATATCAGGGCGATCAGCTCTGAAGTTGCTTAGAACCGCGGGAAGAATATAGGCAGCCGGTATGGTGCTCGCGGCCAGAGAAATGGTTCCTTTATCACTGTTGCGCGCCAGCGAAACTCTTTCCTCCATCTCGTTCATATTTCTGAATACGCGTCTTCCCAACTCAAGAACCACCCTCCCCTCGGCGGTGAGTTCGACACCGCCGCTTGTTCTTTCGACCACGGTCGACCCCACGATATCTTCCAGCCTCTGTATGTGTTTTGTAAGTGAAGGCTGCGTGAGGCACATGACTCTGGCGGCGCGGCTGAAGGTTCCTTCTTCGGCAAGGTGGATCAGGCACTCAATCTGCTGCAGGGTTATGTTTTTTGAGAATGTTTTCATGGCTACCCCTTATCACATGGCAACCCTTCAGGCAACATCAGGCTATTACCATATTGAATTTGACACATGCAGCGGCTTCCGCTACAAGGAGAATCAGGTTTTTTACATGAAGGCCGGTAGAATCCGAGAGTAATATAATGTAAAAAGCCCAAAACGTCCGGCGAATTTACGGTAATAAGAGAAATTCCCGCGGGAAAGGAAGAAAAGGTGAAAGAAGACCCCGCCGCCATACGGCTGACGGCAACGGTCAGGGGAGCCGGGTGAGCCTGCAAGATCGGTCCGGGCGACCTGAATAAAGCACTCTGCGGACTTCAGCTGATGTCACATCCAAATCTTCTCGCCGGCATCGAAACCTGCGACGACGCCGGGGTGTATAAAATTACGGAGGACCTGGCGCTTATCCAGACACTGGATTTCTTGACGCCCATTGTGGATGATCCCTATACCTTCGGCCAGGTGGCAGTGGCAAACGCCCTTTCCGACGTATATGCCATGGGAGGAAACCCGCTTACGGCGATGAACATCGTATGCTTTCCCGTCAATGACATGGATATGGCGATTCTTCACGATATCCTGAGGGGAGGCCTTGAAAAAATGCGGGAAGCTGAGGTTCTTCTTGTGGGAGGACACAGTGTCGAAGATCCTGAACTTAAATACGGCCTTTCCGTCACGGGTACCGTTCATCCACGGAAGCTGCTCCTTAACCGTGAAGCCCGTTCCGGCGATTTACTGGTTCTGACCAAGCCCTTGGGAACAGGCATAATTAACACGGCACTGAAAGCCGGCATGGCCCCCGGGGAGCTGGTGAGGAGAGCTACGGAAACCATGGCGGAACTGAACCGGAAGGCCGCTGAGATAATGAAAGACTTCACCGTTAACGCCTGCACGGATATAACGGGCTTCGGGCTCCTGGGCCATGCCTGCGAAATGGTCGATGGAGGCGATACCGGCATTTTAATCCACTCGTCAGAGGTACCTGTTTTTCCAGAAATCAGGGAGTTTGCCGAGATGGGAATTCTTCCCGGCGGTCTTCACCGCAACAGAAAGTTCCGGATCTCCATGGTTGAGCAAGGTCCGTCCTGTCCAGACTGGTTAATGGACACCTTCTTCGATCCCCAGACATCGGGAGGACTATTAGTGTCAGTTCCCGAAACCGATGCGGTTCTCATGGCAAAACGAATGAATGAGGAAGGCCTACAGTACGCATCAATCATCGGCGAGGTGTCGGATGAACCCAAGGGAATTATAAGGGTTCTCTAATATGAACATCATCTATAGTCACCCTCAAAGCTATTCATATAATGAATTTGACGAATAGTTTATTATGCTATAAAGCCCTCCCGTAGTATCCATCTGTCCCGGAAAAAATTGAACCATTGAACCTTCGCAAGTAGATACATACACCGACTTCGGCGGCTATGTATCGGAAGCCAACAAGGACGAAAGGAACCTGTCCATGAAAGCAATGAAGAACATCTTTGCCGGAAAGTGGAGCATCATTGTCGTGGGGCTGATTATAGGAGTCATTGCGTCGCTTCTACAGAAATTCGGCAACCCTCCCAACATGGGCGTCTGCGTCGCCTGCTTCGAGCGTGACATTGCCGGCGCGCTGGGGCTGCACCGGGTCGCGGTGGTCCAGTACATGAGGCCTGAGATTATAGGCTTCGTCCTAGGCTCAATGATAGCGGCCTATGCCTTCAGGGAATTTCGGCCCCGCATGGGGTCGGCCCCCATCGTGCGCTTTGTCCTGGGAGTATTCGCAATGATCGGGGGCCTGGTATTTCTGGGATGCCCTTGGCGGGCCCTCTTGCGGCTGGCGGGCGGCGACGGAAACGCCATTCTCGGGATACTGGGGCTCACCCTGGGGATCTGGATAGGCATACTCTTCCTAAAGAAAGGCTACAACCTGGGCCGGACACAGGCAACCCACACAGCCGCGGGCTGGATGCTGCCGCTGATCATGTTTGGTTTCCTCATACTGCTCCTTGTCTTTCCCGCGATAGAGGGCGAGGCGCGAAGCGGCGTGCTTTTCTACAGCACGGCCGGCCCCGGCTCCATGAAGGCGCCTCTGCTCATTTCCCTGGCCGCGGGACTGCTAATAGGGTTCCTGGCCCAGAGAAGCCGTTTCTGCACCATGGGAGCCGTGAGGGATCTAATTCTATTCCGGCAGACACACCTCCTACTGGGAGCGCTTGCACTGCTGGCGGCTGCCTTCATCACCAATCTCATTGTGGGACAGTTCAACCCCGGCTTCACCGGTCAGCCTGTGGCCCACAATCTCCATTTCTGGAATGTGGCCGGCATGACACTGGCCGGTCTTGCCTTCGCCCTTGCAGGCGGATGCCCGGGACGGCAGCTATTTCTCTCGGGAGAAGGAGACGGTGACGCGGCTGTATTTGTTCTGGGCATGATTGCGGGAGCGGCAATTTCACATAATTTCGGACTGGCCAGCTCACCGGCGGGAATTGGTCCCTACGGAGCCCAGGCCGTGGCCATCGGGCTTGCAGTTTGCCTTTTCATTGGTTTTTCCATGAGAAAACGAATTGCCTGAAGAGAGGAGCAACACCATGAGCACAACCATCGACGCACGAGGACTCTCATGCCCTCAACCGGTACTGGTAACTCTTGAAGCCATAGCCGAAGGGAGCGCTGACAGGCTGGAAATATCCGTCGACACTGATACGGCCGTGGAAAACATCACCCGGGCCGTAAAAAGCAAAGGCTGGGCCGTAAGCGGCGTGGCGGAAAAAGATCAGTGTTACGTCGTAACGGTTGTAAAGGAATAGAACGGCATCGGCAGTACTTATTGACCCAAAAGAATTAGAACCGGGAAAAACGCCTGCCTCCGGACCATCGCTAAAAGGTCCGGAGGCAGGCGTTCATCTTTTGAAGATTTTGATTGTTAAAGTGTTATACGTTGCCTATCAGTCATCACTTTTCGTTTCCGGCGACGAGGTCTTCGTGTCGGCTTCCGAACTGCTTTGATCCTGATGCTGCTCAGACGGCTTTTTCCCACCGTAATCAGTCACATACCAGCCGGAACCTTTAAGCTGAAAGGAACTGAGGGAAACCTGTTTTCTTACACTGCCTTTGCAGAACCGGCAGGATGTTACCGCCGGATCGGAAATGCCTTGAAAGACTTCAAACTCTTTACCGCACTTTTCACATTTATACTCATAAATCGGCATATTAATTAACCTCCCCCACAAAATGGGCGTTTATTATCCTCAGTTTTTCAGTCGCTCTTCCTCAGAAAAAATATCCCCCACGTGATAATCTGTCCTGAAACAATCAATAACCAGATTCAGATCCCGATCCGCCACTGGTTTGAGGATGTTGCGGGTCAGTTCGTGAACTTTTTCCTCCTCGGCGATCTTTTCTTCCAGGGACGCTTCAAATTCCGCTTCACCAGAGTTGAAACGAATAACATGTATCAGTTCGTGCGTCGCTATGTAGTACATGAGCGGCGCAAGTTTAACAAAGGACGAGCCCCTCTCGACGGCATTCAGAATCCTCCCGTCCTGAAGACATATCTTGAAAAAATACACGTCTTCACGACCTTCTTCCTCACCCTGTCTTCTATATGAATACCTGCACAAATGCGCGAAGGCACGGTCATGAATTTCGTGATCGGCCAGAAAATATCGGGTTTTGACGTCGTATCGGTTATCCCTGAACCCATCCCGGCCAAGATCAAAATATCGTTCCGTAATCTTTTCCGCCCTGCCGAATGACCACTCCACAGCAGCCACTTGTTCCCGTGTAAAATACATGACAGAGGGACATCCTTTTCGCCCGTTTTATCGGTAATATAGCGATAAATTTCCTTCTGTCAAGCCCCCTCAGGGCATGGGGACGCTTGAAAGGAGATACTTGAGATCCCGGTCCTCAAATCGGATCGACAACCCGAAGAAAGGCGATGAATTGCCGTGCTTGCTGATAAAATCATCCCAGCCCGCCGTCAGGTACACATGTTTGAAAATCTGATAGTCGGCATAGCCTTTAAGGTGCGTTCTTCGTTCATCATCGAAGTCGAAGGCCTCGAAGGTCAGTTTAAGGGTGTCGCCAAAGGCGAAGTAGTCAATCCCCACTCCACCGGTAGACTCAAATATGCCGCCTCGAAGGGCCAGATCCTTGAAGCGTTTGCCGATCTGGGCATCGAAGAGAAGACGGCTTTTTTCATATTCTTCAATTCGAGTGGTTTGTCCGTCCACAATAAGGTCAGTGATCGTTCTTCTTCCCCGGGGATCAGCCACGACGCCGAAGGTATAAAACATGTCCTCCCTTGGCTCTATACGCACCTGGAAATAGGATTTCGCGTTGTCCGTCCGGGTAAGATACTCTCCCCTGTAGGAAACAAAGGTCTTGAACTGCTCCGTTTTTGATATGTACCGGTTGATGCTTTCCATGCTCCGATCAATGCTTTTCAGGCCAAGGTTTATGTTTTCCACAGTCTCGTCTTCGTAGATAAGTTTTCCTATGGTTCCCTCGCCGGCGCTTATCTGGTCGGTAATTCTCTGAATAGAAGCTACCGCGACTGTCAGGTTATCAAATAACTCCCTGTTCTCAACCAGCTGTCCCAGGGTTCCTTCGCCACGGTTAATTCTTTCGGAAATGTCGCCCAGGGCAACAAAGGTTTTCTGAATCTCCCTGGATGCTTCGGTGAGACTTTCCGCCAACATGGTGAAGTTTTTATCGCTTCTTTCAACAACCCGGTTAAGGTTTTCGGTCAGTTGACGGGTATTTTCAACGATGGCCCGCAGGTTGGCTTCTCCATCCTCGCCGCCCATGACTTCACGGAGGGAAGCAGTAACTGACATCACATCACTTGCAATGGTCCCCAGCTCCTGAAGAAGCTTGTCCAGGTCCGCCGGCCTTTCAACGTACACAATCTCGCCGCCCTCGAGTATGTAGCCATACTCAGGGGTTCCCGGCGTGATATCCACATACTTGTCCCCCAGAATGCCGTAAGTCTTGAGGGATGCCCTCACGTCCTTTTCCAGCATTACCGAAGGTGAAATCCTCATGGTCACCTCGGCACGGCCATCTTTTAGAGCGATCCTCTCCACTCTGCCGACCTCGACTCCGGCAATCTGGACGAATGCGTCACGCTTAAGCCCTGAAACACTTTCGAAAGAAGCCGTTACAAGATAGCCCTTCTTGAGGCCAAATCCGTATTCACCCACCCTGAAGGACATGTAGCCAAGGATAATCATAGCCACAAGAACGAAAATTCCTACCTTTGCCTCAATGCTGATTGAACGCATTCCCTACCCCGTAAGTCGTTTCGAAAGTTAGGCATAACATTACAGTTGTGACAAAACAACCTTTTTCCAACACACTACATTATGCTGATGGGCCCCTCAAGACTTCCCTCCAGGAACTGTTTTACCACGGGATTATCCGATCTTCGCAGCTCCTCCGGCGTCCCGTACTCGATGATCTTCCCGTCGTATAGCATGGCAACCCGGTGGCCGACGGAAAAGATGGATTTGATGTCATGGCTTATGACTACGCAGGTTAGATTGAAGTTCCTCTGCGTTTCGAATATGAGCCTGTCAATGGCCTCGGTCATTACAGGATCAAGGCCCGTGGTGGGCTCGTCGAAGAGGACGATTCGCGGTTCCATGGCCAGAGCGCGGGCCAGCCCAACCCGCTTTTTCATCCCTCCCGAAAGTTCGGAGGGCATTTTTTCCTCCACACCCGAGAGTCCCACATCCTTAAGACGGGACAGCACTCGTTCCCTGATTTCCCGCTCCTTCATCCGGGTGTGTTCCCTCAAGGGAAAGGCCACGTTTTCAAACACGTTCATTGAATCGAAGAGAGCCGCTTCCTGGAACAGCATGCCGAACTTTTTTCTCACCTCGTTCAGATCACGATCGTTCATTCTCGAAATATCGTCGCCCTCGATAACGACACTCCCGCTGTCCGGTTTCAACAGACCTATAATATGCTTCAGGAGAACGCTTTTCCCCCCCCCGCTGCGGCCAATAATAATGGTGGTCATGCCTTCTTCTATCTTCAGATTCAGGCCGTCCAGCACTTTCTGTTTCTTAAAGGATTTGTGAATGTCGACCAGCTCTATCATATGCCCTTTCCGTGCCCGGAGACTAGAACATCAGTGCCGTAAGGAAATAGTCGCTTATCAATATGGTGATAGCCGATATTACCACGGCTTCCGTTGTCGCTTTGCCTACCCCCTCGGCGCCACCGGTTGTTTTGAATCCCTTGAAGCATCCCACGAAGGAGAGAATGAGCCCGAAAAAGGCCGCCTTGATCAGGCCGTTATATAAATCATAAAGATCGACAAACTTGTTGATGTTTTCTATAAACATGCCCTTGTTGATGTCCAGTATTATAACGCCGACGAAATAGGAACCCACCATGCCCATAAAAACGGAAACCACCGTAAGCAGGGGAAGCATGGTTACACCGGCTATGACACGGGGAACGATAAGGTGCTTTACGGGATTAGCCGCCATGACGTAGAGGGCATCAATCTGTTCCGTGACCCTCATGGTTCCGAGCTCTGCTGCCATGGCCGATCCGGCCCGGGCTGTAACCATGAGAGCAGTCAGAACGGGACCCAGTTCGCGGGCCATTGCCAGCGCCACTGTTGAGCCCACCAGCGTTTCGGCGCTGAACATTCTGAACCCGTAGTATCCCTGAAGTGTAGTTACCATTCCCGTGAACAGTCCCGTCAGGACCACCACGAAGATGGACTTCACCCCCACGAACTCCATCTGCTTGATTGTGAGGCGTATTTTAAAGGGAGGCCGCACCGCCCATGCCAGTGTTGAAAGAAACAACAGGATCATGCTGCCCATTTCTTCCAGGACGTTAAAAACCGATCGCCCGAACTGGTCAAGAAGCGCCGCCGCCTTATTCATGAATCACCATCTATGGCTACCGGTAATGCCGACAATCCATATAAGGCCTGGCAGGGAATCATTCCTGTCCTGTTCAGCCCCGTTAATGATAATGGAAAATGTGGGCGCCTCTGGAGGCATACATGCTGCAGCCCACACTGCGGGAACTGTCACAGGGGGCCTCTTTTCTTTTTGTGAGCTTCCAGGGAGTACTGAACTACCATATCCATGAGATCGGACTGGCTTATGCCTGACTCGGCCGCCTGGTGAAAAAGCACCGTGGAAGGCGTCATTCCCGGAAGGCTGTTTGGTTCCAGCACTACCACCTCTCCATCATCCCTTACAAACATGTCGATTCGGGAGTATGCATTCAGACCCAGAACCTTGTAGGTTTTCCGGGCCGTTTCCTTGACCCGCTCGAGTGTTTCCGGATCCAGCCTGGCGGGCGTCTTGTTTTCTCCCTGGCCATAAAGAAACTTGTCCTCAAGGGACAGTATGTTCGACGTGGGAATGGTTTCCGAGGGTGTCAGCGCCATGACCTGGTCATTACCTATGACGCCGCATGTCACCTCCATGCCCTGAATGTGTTCTTCAACAAGGGCATCGGGATCCCATTGAAGGGCCGCTTCGACAGCCCCGGAAACCTCATCGGGACGGTCAACCCTGCTCAC
>JAQUQY010000038.1 GCA_028715865.1 Syntrophales bacterium | reverse complement strand
GTGCTCTTCCGATCTCTATATTCACTTCAATTTCACGCCCAACCAGGACAAGGCTACGGCCTCTCTCATCGGTGACGTGCCGCGGGGTGTCATGCTCAGGGAACGGCCCATCTTTCTGGGAGGCCAGGGAGGCATAGTTGGTCCCCTTCGGATTGGCTATGGAACGGTGGTAGCCGCCGGGACAATTCTGCGTGAGGACCTTGACGATGGCTGCCTTTATTCCGGAGCCGGCAGTAATAGACTCATCATAAAACCTTTTCACGAGGGGCTCTACGGCAATCCCGATCGAATAATTAATAACAATATCGAGTATATAGGAAACATCATCGCCCTCAAGTCATGGTACCGCCATGTAAGGCGAAACTTTTTCCATGACCTGGATTTTGGTCCGGCACTCTATGAGGGCGCCATGGAAACGCTTAACCTGGCCCTTTCCGAAAGGATCAATAGGCTTGGAGTTCTGGCCGAAAAAATGGGCCGCTACGCAGAAAATCCCGACAGAATCAGTAGCAGTAAAGACAACCCGGCTACAGTCGAATCACAAAATAAATTCCGCCAAGCCTGGCCTGACTTCCGGGATTTTTTAGCCACAGCAGAAGAAGAAAACATGGCAGAGAAAGAACGTCATGTTTTTCTCGGAGCATTCGAAAAGTCGCCCGGACAGGACTACCTTGAAGCCATAAGTGGCCTGGAAGAAAATACGGCGGCCCTGGGGACGGCCTGGCTTGCTGCGACCACAAAATGGATTAAAGAAAATGCTCAAGTAATACTGAGACTTTAAAACCTTTTCAACCTGGAATCTCTGAATGGTAGAGGTTTAAAAACAAGCTTGTACTTATCAATATCATAAAGACAGAGAAGGGATAATGTGTTATGTGGCAAATTTCATCGATATCGTGGGTAAAGTATAAATTTTTATGATTGGGCTCATTATTGTCCAACAAAAAAATCTGAGCATGAAATCTACATATCGCAAATATGACTGACTAAGTATATTGCTGTTTAATTTTAACGGGGTAGCTGCTCATGAACCTGCTGTTGGCATTTCTTCTGGGAGTCTTTCTCACCGCCTTTGCAAGCCTGGGGTACTCGCTTTGGCAAAGAATTGAAAATGAAAGGACTTATCACAGCATAATACAGGGATCTCCGATTCCTACATTTGTTATTCGTAAGAACCACACCGTTTTATATTGGAATAAGGCTCTTGAAGTTTTAAGCGGCATCAAGCTGAAGGAAATCGCCGGCACCAATAAGCACTGGATGGCCTTCTACCGGCAGGAGAGACCCTGCCTCGCCGATCTGATCGTGGACGAAGCTCTGGACACAGGCTACCAGTGGTATCCCGACAACTTTATAAAGTCAGGCCTCATCAAAGACGCCTATGAAGCAACAGGGTTTTTCCCGGACCTGGGAAAAAACGGGAAGTGGATTCGCATAACCGCGGCCGCTATCAGAGATTCCCGAGGCAGAATATCAGGCGCGATAGAAACACTGGAAGACATTACAGACCGCAAACATGCTGAGGATGAACTGTTAAGGATGAAGAAGCTGGAATCCCTTGGCACCTTCGCCAGCGGTGTTGCCGAGGATTTCGACAGCCTTCTTTCGGCCATCCTCCGCAATATATTCCTGGCCAAAATCTCCATGGACGATGAAGACAAGATTCTGGAAGAGGGTTTGGCAATCGCTGAAAAGGCGGGTCTGCAGGCCAAGGAGTTGGCCCATAAGTTAATCACCTTTTCCAGGGGTGGATTTCCATTACGAAAAACAGAGCCCATAGACGGCCTTTTAACGGATGTTGTCGAGTCAATCAAAGAAAGTAAAGACCTTAAGGTTTGTGTCTCCATGCCACCTGATCTGTGGCCTGTGCATGGTGACATCAAGCAGCTGCGCCAAGTGTTTCAGAATATAATCCAGAACTCCGTCGACTCCATGCCCAATGGCGGGATTTTTAAGCTTGTCGCCGAAAACGTGAATATAGGCAAAGAAATGCCGCCTCTTAGACCCGGAGACTACGTTAAGGTGACCATCAAAGACAGCGGTTATGGCATAGGAGAAGATGATCTGACACGAATATTCGACCCCTATTTCACGACAAAGCGGGATGCGGGCCGGGGAATAGGCTTGGGACTCGCCGTATCCTACTCCATAGTCAAGAATCACAACGGTATTATTACAGTGGAGTCGTCGGGACGGAGGAAAACGGACAATCATGAAGAAGCAGGGACAACCTTCAAAATTTATCTTCCGGTAAACCCGCAACAGGAAAGCACAGCACAATAATCTTAAGTTTCAATGTATTGAGAGCAACCTTTTCTAGCCATAACAAAGGCACGCGGAAACGGAAAATATGATACTCATTGTTATAGTTATTGCGGCGGCGGTGCTTCTCTGGTTTTCCGCCGACTCCCTTTATGAATCGCACCGAAAAACCAGGGATCACCGTCCCATAATTTTTTACATAACAGGCATCAATTCAAAGTACATCGATGACCGTGAGAAATGGATACGGCAGTTCCGGTGGCAGATATTTCTCGTAGTGATTCTTTTTTTGGCAGTCCTGCTGGCAAACTATCTTCGTTAGAAATCCATTCCTCCTGCCTTGCCCAAGCTGAACTGTTCCCGCAAATTGTCAACCACAACAATCCATTTGGTTGACAATCAGTTGCTTTTCAGAATATAAGCCAATCAATGAAAAATGCCGTTCTCAACTCATTGAAACAGGGACGCATCGTCTCCGGGGAAGCTCTGGCGGATGAGCTGGGAGTTTCCCGAACGTCCGTGTGGAAATACGTGAAGCAGCTAAGGCGCGAGGGATACGAGATAGCTTCGTCGCCCCGATGCGGCTACTCGCTGGTTAGCGTCCCTGACCGTCTCATAGAAGAAGAGATTTTAGCGGGCCTGAAAACCCGCGTTCTGGGACGTAAGATTGTGTCTCTCGAGACAATTCCTTCAACGCAAGATCATGCCAAAAACCTTGCCAACAAAGGATATCCTGAGGGAACACTTGTAGTTGCCGAAAGGCAGACCGGCGGGCGCGGGCGGATGGGCCGTACCTGGGTTTCTCCCCCGGGAGGCCTGTATTTTTCTATTATCCTTCGTCCTCAAATCAGCATCTCCAGCGCCACGCAGATACCACTCGTGGCCGGAGTCGCCCTCCTCCTGGCCATAGAATGCAGCACTTCACTTTTGCCACGATTAAAATGGCCCAATGACCTCATGATCGGGGAACGCAAAGCGGCAGGCATACTGGCGGAAATGAACGCCGAAGTGGACAGGATTAACTGGGTGGTTCTTGGAATCGGCATCAACGTCAACACGGCGCCCTCAGATTTCCCTGCCGATATTAAAGGCATGTCCGTATCTCTGTCCGGCGGATCGAATCATGAGGTATCACGGTTGAAGTTACTGCAGGACGTTCTTTACGAACTGGAAAAAGCGATGGAACGGTTCCAATATGAAGGATTCGAGCCTTTCCGGCTCCGGTGGAAAAACCAGAGCGCCACTCTGGGCCGTAATGTCATGATCACAGGAGGCGGGGATCCTGTAGAGGGGAAAGCCGTCGATATCGACATTGACGGCGCGCTCATACTGGAACAGGGCTACGGTAGCAGGAGGAGGATTATAACCGGTGACGTGTCGCTTATGGGAAGTGGCGACTGAAGCCGGAGCAATAAAGAAGCTCTCTGCGCGCCGGCACAGAGGCTTGACATTTCTTTTACATGCCGGTATTCAAAAATCACTGCTGAAACCTGAAACCAGCCCATAAAAACCGATAACCCATCCTTTAACATTTTCACTGCTACGCTCGATTGACCCTTCAGATATTTTCCATCCCACGCATGTCCCTGAAAGTCATAAAAATACTCATGTAAAAGGAGAAAACCCGATCATGAAAAAACCAGGCGCAGGCTATCCCCTTGCTATACGCCAGTGGTCCGAAGATGAGCGTCCCCGGGAAAAGCTTCTGAAATACGGCGAACAGGCTCTAAGCAACGCGGAGCTGATCGCAATTATCATTCGAACAGGAACGCAGGGACGAAGCGCCGTCGATATCGGCCGGGAGGTGCTGCACAAATTCAGGTCTCTTAGGGACATCAGCGGCGTTGACGTCAGTGAATTCCGTGAAATAGCCGGACTGAAAAATGCCAAGATAGCGCAGATCAAGGCGGCCATTGAACTGGGAAAGCGTGTGCAAAGCGAAGAAAAAAGAACCGGCTCCCCGGTGAGAAACTCATCCGACGTGGCTGACCGCCTTATACCCCTCATGAGGGACCTCAGAAAGGAACGCTTCGTCCTGCTTTTGCTCGATCGAAAAAACGTAATCGCAGATATCGTCGACATAGATCAGGGCACTGTTGACCAGGCAAATCCCCACATACGGGAAATTCTCCAGCATGCCATCAGGAAAAATTCCGCCTCCATTATTGTCGCCCACAATCATCCCTCGGGATCCATTGAACCGAGCGATCAGGACAAGGCCTTCACGAAGAATCTCGTCATCGCGGCCAGGGCCACAGGCATAAGCTGCTTCGACCACATAATAATCGGAGATAACCGTTACTTCAGTTTCGCCGACGAGGGGCTGATCGGAATATACGCGACGGTTGCCAAAGAGACCCAATAAGCGGTATCATGTAGCTTGACTGATAACCTTCTTAAACGGGGCTGCGATGATCGCGAAGAGCTTCCCCTTACTTGGCGGCGCCTATCCATGGATTCCGCCTGAAATGATAACATTAAGGCGGACCTATGCGGAATTAGAAGAAAAGCCGGATATTTTTCCATTACCCGAGCTGCATTTGTAAGGAAGGAAACCTCCATAATGAAACCGGCAAATCAATGCAATGTATTTATAATAGGGTCCGGTCCGGCAGCGCTTTTCGCAGCGATCAGGCTCGAAGAACTAGGCGTGGAAGGTATCGTAATCGCCGACAGGAACAGCTACCCCGCGGGAGGTCTCCTTAACGACGGCAAGCTTAATTTTGACCACAGGGTGGGCATTGACCTCAATGAGCTTCAAATCGACATCGGCACAGCCCGGAAACTTATGGGGGATATAAAGAGGATTCTCGAGGGCTTCCCCTATCTGCGCCAGGTAACCTTTACTGAAAACAATGAAACCGTCGACGTTATTCAAAGAATCGCCCTTGAAAACGGCGTTGAGTTCATCGCGCCCGAACAATGGCACTGGGGAACGGACAACGGAAAAGCCGCCGTCGATTATCTTCGGGGTTATCTTAAGAAAACTACCTTTCTCATGAGAACGGAGGTTATATCTATAGAAGAGGCCAAAGGAAAAGGCTTTATCCTGGTGCTGCGGGAGAGCGGCAGGGAAACACGAATTGCTTCCGGAACGGTTCTTGCCGCGCCGGGCCGAAGCGGCGCCTACTGGTTCAGGGACACTGCCCGCAAGCTCGGCATCGACAACACCTTCGGTCCCATCGACGTGGGTATCCGCCTGGAACTCAACAGGATCATTTATGACCCCATTACCGAAAGCGTCTACGATCCGAAATTCATCTTCCGTACCGCGCGTCATGGGGACAGGGTAAGGACCTTCTGCACGAATCCCGGCGGAAGGGTGCGCTTTGAAGCATACGAGTCCTTCAAACTCGTAAACGGCGACGCCCTTCATGGCAGAAAAACTGAAAACACCAATTTTGCAATCATAAACACTGTGGCCTTGACAGAGCCTTTGTCGGACACCACGGAATTCGGCCGCATGATCGCCAGGCAGTTCGACCTTCTCGGAGGCGGCACTCCCATTGTACAGCGAGTGGGGGATTTCCGGGAAGGCCGCAGAAGCTCCCGGTCATCCTTCAACAGCAGAATCCGCCATTTCGACTTCTGCAGGGCAACCTGCAAGGCCGTACCGGGAGACATAACCCTGGGAATGCCGGCGAGAATAATCGACAATCTTTGGGAATCACTAAAAAAAATGGATAAGATAGTGCCTGGGATTCTTCATCCATCAACCCTGATGTACGCGCCGGAAATTAAATTCTTCGATACAAATTTCCCCACCACTCCTGGCCTGGAAACAAACAGGGAAGGAATCTTCGTGGCCGGCGACGGTACGGGTAAAAGCCGGGGCATAGTAGGAGCTGGAATTTCCGGGATTATCGCCGCCGAAGGAATTGCCCGAAAATTTTTTCCAGAAAGACATAGATGAAATTCCCCCTGTGTAGCCATGAAAAAAAGAACCTTATCTTTAAGAGGTAGCAGCGGTTAAGGCAGAGATTAATTCAAAGAGTGCCTGCCCCCTTCGCTTAGCCCTTCATCATCGGTATCGCCATTCTCATCTTCATCGTATCCTGAAAAATCCCTCTTCCTTTTCAAATATCGGATGAAGGACGCCACCGACAAAAGCGCCGCGAAGACAAAGAGCAGTTCGTACATGTGATAGCCCGCGAAAGCGTACCAGGATCCCATGCCCTTGAAGCTCCCATGCCATTTTTTTTCGAGCTCGTCGAAAGATATGGTGAGGCTTTTTTCAACAGCTATTTCAATATCGTACCCGCGGCGAAGTCCTTCCAGAATTCCCAGGAGCCCCTCACGGCCGTACTCCCTGAGTATGTATTCAACAATGCTCTTGCTTTTCTCGTATGCCAGGAGCATTCCCTGCTCACTCCCCGGAAATGATGATTCAAGAAACTTAAGTGGAATAGCGTTTCCCGTGATAACAGCCCGGGGAACAAGGAAGCGGTTACGTTTAATGACTACCTCCGACAAACCGTCACTGGTCCACTGGGCGATCCCCTCGTCCAGCCATCTGGGAAGTCTTGAACTATCAACATGCTGATGAATAAGCAGGTGGCAGAGTTCGTGCTTGAGAGTGTTTCTTAGGGTGAACGGCCGCGACGTCATCCGGGTGTTGTCGATAATAATCAGATTTTTCCGCGGAATGGCCACAGCGGCCACATAGTCGGAACCCACCATGTCATGGAAGGCTCTCCTGTCGTTCATGAGTACCACCGTGGGAGCCTCCACGACAGGCCAGCCAATGGTTTCTTCAAGTTCTCCCCGCAACTCGGGAAAGAGGGAAGCCACCTTACGGGCCGGTCCTTCCAGGGACTCGTCGTAATAGACGGTCAGCTCCGAGGAGTAAAGAATGTTGAGTTCGTATCCCGAAAGATGAGCAGGCAAGAAAACAAAAAGCAAAAAAAGCGCTATGACGGAGACAATGATCGGCCTTCCCCTGACTAAAAGGCCACAGATTCTCTTCTCTCGCGGCGCGGCCGAAGTTCCTCGTTCCATCGCGAAAATCATGCCTGTCCTGTAAATCAATCGTCGCCAAAAAGCAACATTGACGGCCTACATCGGGCATGATCTGCTGAGGCTTCACGGAAATCGGCGATCTTGCGCCACCCGTTATTATATCGTAGGGTTCCCTGATATGGAGACATGGCATGTCTATATGATACGATGCGCCGACGGGAGCCTTTATACTGGAATGAGTACTGATCCCAAAAGGCGTTTCGCTGAACACGAACGCGGAGGCCCCAGGGCAGCCCGGTACCTTAAAGGGCGGCAACCGCTGGAGCTGGTATTTACCTGCCCCGCCGGAGAGCGTGCCGAGGCCATGAAACTGGAGCGGAAAATCAAGAGCCTTCCTCGATTAAAAAAACTCGAGCTCATCAACAAAGCTGGAATGTTACCTGCAGGCGGCGGACGTTGACAGGCCTTCTTTGAATTTTGCCAGCCTGGCAGCGGATCTCCCCCCGGACCTAAAAATTCACGAAGTCCCTTTTCGCGTTCAGAACCCGGACTATGTACTGGCGGGCCTCTTCCTTCGGAATTTCATTCTTGATCCGGTTGAATACATCCAGAGGAGGCATGCCGTTTATCACAGAGGGCGCTCGATTGCGGTCCTTGTCGAAGGTAAGAAGCACCGCGCCGGCTCCCGCGTTATAGGCGGCAATGGTGCAGTACTCGCGGGAAAGCTCGTCTTTGATGTCATTCAAATAGCGGTTCCAAAGAATGTTCAGATAGGCTACACCGTAGCGAATGTTGTTTTCAGGATTCATTAAAAATTCCCTTGAGGGAATTCCGTCTTGTCCATTGAGCATCCGGTAGACATCCCGTCCGGCAGTGGAAGGCATAACCTGCATAAGACCCAGGGCCTGGGATCGGCTGACGGCATAGGGATTAAAGCTGCTTTCTGTTCTCATTATGGCGTAGACAAGGGTTCGGCTTATTGAAAATTCGTCGGCGTATCGTTCTACGAGAGATTGGTATTTTCGCGCCCTTATATCCCGATGGTTAGGTACCATATTAATTGTCACGTAGTGAATGATCCGGTCCCCTCCTTCATGGGCCCCCGTTCTTCGGTTGAGATGGTTCTGAATAAACAAATCGGCGAATCTTTCCGCGCGCCAGGACCATCGAATGTCGTGGCCGTCGAAATCCTTAACCAGACCAAGCAGGAAGGGCTCACCTCCGAGAGGAACTTCACCGGCCGAATAAAGATCTACTGCGCGTGGGTCATCGGGGGTAAGGATGGTAGTGACTACGGCATTTCTGAGGCTCGTCAGCGGATTTTCCTGATCTATGGTTTCAACGGTTATTATGCCCAGGTTGAAATCCACGGAGGCCCGGGAAAGATAGTTCTGTGTGTATTTAACGTACTCCACCTGAGATGATTCACGGGAATCTTCCTTTCCCCACACACTGTCAACGCTGCGGCGGAAGCGGTCAAGCACGGCCTGTACCCGTCGAAGATCCTCACCGATTTTTTCCGGCTGAAGGGCGTAGCGAGCCGCCCGTTCCGCGGCCATCCTGCCCGCGGCGGCGCTGTCCCCCGTGGCCGCGACACGGGCCACCCGCGCTATCTCCCCGGAAGAGCACGCGAAAAGAAGAACCAGGACTGCAAGAAGGATAAGAATTTTTGACGGCTTGAAGAATCCGCCTAGGCTCATGACATTCCCTCGCTTAATTTAAATGTTCTCCACATTTACAGGCATAATACCACTTACGTTCCATCTTTTTAAGTTCATAATTTCGAGCGTCGCGTCCTTATTAATGAATCAGCCCATTCCTTACAGATGCTCCCCGATCCACAAGGTTTCTCATCAAGGGGCAAAAATTATCATATCAAATCCACACGCAAGGAGATGCCCTCTATACAAATAGCCGAAACTGTGCTAGATGGCTTCACTTCTTTCTAAGCCCGCGGCGGCTTGGAAAGAAATGATATTGCGGGGAAAGAAGCGGTACAAAGCAAAGTGGAAAGAAACCATGAAAAAGAAGTAAGCAGGCGTCGAAATTTCGGGATAATCAGCCATCCCGACGCGGGCAAGACAACCCTTACTGAAAAACTTCTTCTCTTTGGCGGCGCCATACAGCAGGCCGGGGCAATCCGGGCTCGCAAGGCTTCCCGCCACGCTCTTTCCGACTGGATGGCCATCGAAAAAGACCGGGGAATCTCCGTCACCACGTCGGTCATGAAATTCAATTACCAAGATTATGAGATCAATCTGCTCGACACTCCGGGACACCAGGATTTTTCGGAAGACACCTACCGCGTGCTTACTGCCGTGGACAGCGCCCTCATGGTCATCGACAGCGGCAGGGGCGTTGAACCAAGGACGGAGAAGCTGATGGAGGTGTGCCGCATGCGCAACACGCCAATCATCACATTTATAAACAAGCTGGACAGGGACGGCCTGCCGCCTCTCGACCTGCTTTCAGATATTGAAGATAAACTGCAGATCCGGTGCGTGCCTCTCTCATGGCCGGTGGGCATGGGTAAAAGCTTCAAGGGAGTCTATAGCCGCTACCGACAGGCAATGCACCTGTTTACTCCGGGCGAAAACAGGAATATAAAGGATGGCACTACCATAACTGACCTCTCCGATCAACGCCTGGACAAGCTGCTGGGAAGCCAGGCCCAGGAACTGCGATACGACATGGAGCTACTTGAGGGAGCCGCCGATACTCTTGACCTTGAACAATATCTTCAAGGCGGCCAGACGCCCGTCTTCTTCGGCAGCGCCATTAACAATTTCGGAGTGA
>JAQUQY010000037.1 GCA_028715865.1 Syntrophales bacterium | reverse complement strand
CACTTGAAGTACCAGTTGAGGAAAAGCAGGGAGCAGGTATTGAAGGAAGCGGTCAGCGCCGTGGCGCACGCGCGGGTATATACGGCTAATGTTGAATTTTCTCCCATGGACGCCACCCGAACCGACCGGGGTTATCTCTGTGAGGTAGTGGAGGCGGTTATAGCCGCGGGAGCATCCACGGTTAACATACCGGACACGGTGGGCTACTCCGTACCCGATGAAATGGGCGATGTCATCGGATATCTCTTTGAGAAGGTGAAAAACATCAACGACGCCATTATTTCCGTTCACTGCCACAACGATCTGGGACTGGCGGTGGCCAACTCGATCGCGGGGCTGAAGCGGGGCGCGCGCCAGGTCGAGTGCGCCATTAACGGCATAGGAGAGCGGGCCGGAAACACCTCGCTGGAAGAGGTTGTAATGGCCCTTGAAACCCGCAAAGACATCCTGGGATTTTATACCGGCGTCAATACGAAGCACCTCTACAGGACGTCCAGGTTGCTCACGGACATTACCGGCATTCCGGTTCAGCCCAACAAGGCCATAGTGGGCTCCAACGCTTTCGCCCATGAGTCGGGCATACATCAGGACGGGCTCATCAAGGAAAAGATGACCTATGAAATCATGACGCCTGAGAGCGTTGGTGTGACTGAAACTACAATAGTCCTCGGGAAGCATTCGGGACGCCACGCCGTAAAGGAACGTTTGAAAAAGATGGGATTCAATCTGAAGGATGATGAAATCAGCCGGGTCTTCACTCGCTTCAAGGAGGTAGCCGATATCAAGAAGGATGTCTTCGATGAGGATCTGGAGGAGATAATCTCGGACATTATTCTCAGGGAGCCCGACAAATACAAGCTGCTGTACCTGAACGTGATATCCGGAAACGCCGCGATCCCGATGGCGGCCGTGCGCATGGAAGTGGACGGCAAAGAGAAGCAGGACGCGGAATTCGGGGTGGGCCCCGTGGACGCGACATTCGCCGCCATCAGGAAAATAACCGGCACCCGGCACTCGCTCATAAAGTACGCCGTCAACGCTATTACCGGTGGAACGGACGCCCAGGGTGTCGTTACGGTTCAGCTTGGCTTTAACTCCCACACCGTCATCGGCAGGGGGTCTGATCCCGACGTGCTGGTGGCGACGGCAAAGGCCTATATTCATGCCCTGAACCGCCTTGAATCGCTGAAGAGCCAGAACGCCGGATCATCCGATGAAATAGCGCTGTAAGGTTAAAGGAAAAGCGGTTAAAAAGTGAATGAAAAAAAAGTTTCCATGTATTATAGAGCACGCAAAATAATCGTTGCGGAGATTGACTCATGCCCATGACTATTACGGAAAAGATCCTGGCGGCGCACTCGGAAAAGGAGGTCCTTTCACCTGGAGACCTTGTCCAGGTCAAGGTTGACATGGCGCTTGCCAACGACATAACGGCGCCCATCGCCATTAAAGTTTTCGGTGAAATTGGCCGGGAATCGGTATTTCACCGGGACAAGGTGGCCCTCGTGGCGGATCATTTTGTACCGAACAAGGATATCGCCTCGGCGGAGCAGGTTAGAATCGCCAGGGACTTCGCCCGTCGCCATAAGATAACGCATTATTATGAGGGGGGCGACGTTGGGATCGAGCATGTGCTCCTTCCCGAGAAAGGCCTTGTTCTTCCGGGCCAGGTGGTCATCGGCGCCGACAGCCACACCTGCACATACGGCGGGTTGGGCGCTTTTTCAACGGGCGTGGGGAGCACCGATCTGGGTGTAATAATGGCAACGGGCGAGATATGGCTGAAGGCGCCTCCCACGATCCGGGTCAATTATGAAGGACGGTTGAACCCCTTCGTGGGGGGTAAGGATCTGATTTTGCACCTCATAGGGATGATCGGTGTAGAGGGAGCCCTTTATTCCGCCCTTGAGTTCGGCGGGGCGGTAATTGAAGCCATGCCCATGTACCAGCGGCTTACCATGGCTAACATGGCCATCGAGGCGGGCGGGAAGAATGGCATTGTGGAACCCGACGAGATTACCAAGGCTTTCGTAAAGGAAAGGGGGCCGGAGGCGGAAGCCGGGGCGGTTTATTATCGAAGCGATCCCGACGCTGTTTATGAGCGGGTTATTACCGTCAATGTCTCAGACTTCGGACCCCAGGTGGCTTTTCCACATTCGCCGGCCAATATTCGGGACATTTCCGAAAGCGGCACTGTTTTACTGGACCAGGTTTTCATAGGTTCCTGCACGAACGGTTCTCTGGAGGATCTGAGGGACGCGGCATCGGTCCTGAAGGGGCATCGTGCCGCCAGGGATATCAGGCTTATCGTGATCCCGGGCTCCCCCCGCATCTACATGGAAGCAATCCGGGAGGGCATTATCGAAACCTTCATGGAAGCGGGAGCCGTTATAGGCCCTCCGTGCTGCGGCCCCTGCCTGGGGGGGCACATGGGCATACTGGCTTCCGGCGAGCGCGCTCTGGCTACGACCAACAGGAATTTCATCGGAAGAATGGGACATCCTGAAAGCGAGGTATATCTTGGCAATCCCTTTGTCGCGGCCGCATCGGCAGTCCTGGGGAGGATCGGAGCCCCCGGGGAACTTTGATGAAATATTGATGGAATCCCAAGAGTTGTTTTTGCCGGCTTGGGTCTATGAAAGGAAACAAATCGCATGCTAGCAGAGGGTAGAATCTGGAAGTTTGGAGATGACATAGACACAGACCTGATTATTCCCGCCCGTTTTCTCAATGTTTCGGAAGCATCGGCGCTTGCCCGCAACTGTTTCGCGGATCTGCGTCCTGATTTCGCCGCCTCCGTCCGTTCAGGAGATATTCTTGTGGCCGGAAACAACTTTGGCTGCGGCTCTTCAAGGGAACACGCTCCGCTGGCCATAAAGGCCGCCGGAATCGCCGTGATCATCGCCCGCAGTTTCGCCCGCATTTTTTATCGCAACGCCTTCAATATCGGGCTTCCCCTTATAGAATCAGCGGAAGCTTCGGAAGGGCTGGCCGAGGGAGAAAAGTCAAGGGTGGACCTTTCGGCGGGAACTATTCTTCGGATCTCCGACGGCGCCCGTTTCACTGCAAAGCCGGTTCCGGATTTCATGGCCGGTATAATCAGGGCCGGCGGACTTGTGCCTTATACAATAGAAAGAATAAAGGCAGGGAGCTGAGAAGGCGTCAGGATAAATCGCGCCGTTTATATGCTGATGGCGCGTGAAAGCCGTGTCAGCATGAGGTCATTTCGATTATTTCGGAGACGGCGTCTCCCATGGCCCCTGTCGGCACCGATCTCGACCTGTCCGCGGCAATGTCGGCGGTATGGATTCCCGCTTTGATCACGTTGCTTACTGCGGTTTCAACCATCTCCGCCGCTTCCGGTTCATCCAGGCTGTATCGGAACATCATGGCCAGGGACAGAATCTGGGCGACCGGGTTTGCTATTCCCTTCCCGGCGATGTCCGGCGCTGAACCTCCCGCGGGTTCGTAGAGGCCGAATTTCTTGTCGTTCAGGCTTGCCGAGGGAAGAAGACCAAGGGAACCGGTAAGCATGGCGCATTCGTCGGATATGATGTCGCCGAACATGTTTTCCGCCAGGATTACATCGAACTGATGAGGATCACGAACAACCTGCATGGCGGCATTGTCCACGTATAAATGGTTGAGAGCGACCTCGGGGTAGTCCCTTCCGATTCCGGTAACCACTTCCCTCCATAAAACCATGGTGGCCAGCACATTGGCCTTGTCTATGGATGTTACCCTTTTATTTCTAAGCATGGCGAAGTCGAAGGCCATGCGGGCTATTCGCTCGATTTCCCGGCGGCTGTAAACCATTGTGTCAAAGCCCCGTTCGTCCGGGCCTGAGCCGTCCCTCCCCTTGGGCTTTCCGAAATAGATTCCACCTGTCAGTTCTCTTACGCAGAGGATATCGAACCCTTTGCCGATTATTTCAGGCTTAAGGGGACTTGAACCGGCAAGGCTTTCAAAGACTTTTGCGGGCCGGAGGTTGCAGAACAGGTCGAAGTGTTTTCTCAGTGGAAGAAGGGCGCCCCGTTCAGGCTGCTGATCCGGCGGCAGGCCTTCCCATTTCGGGCCGCCCACAGAGCCGAAGAGAATCGCATCTGATGACTCGCATAGAGCCAGAGTCTCTTCCGGCAGGGCCCTGCCTTGCCTGTCTATGGCACAGCCGCCCACGTCCGCGAATTCATAGTTTATGTTCAGGGAGAAACGGCGCTTCAGGGCTTCGAGAACTTTTACCGCCTCGGCCATGACTTCCGGCCCTATGCCGTCACCCGGCAGAATGGCAATTTTTTTCAATGCTTCTTTCCTCCGGCCTGTCTTTCAGGTTTCTGATTCTTCCAGGACATAGCTGAAAATTAGAGGCGCCACGATGGTGGCGTCGGACTCGATGATGTAGCTGGGCGTCGCGACGTCTATCTTTTCCCAGGTGATTTTTTCGCTGGGAACTGCTCCAGAGTATGAACCGTAGCTGGTTGTGGCGTCGCTTATCTGGCAGTAGTAGGCCCATAGGGGGGTGTCTTTCAGCCTCATGTCCTGACGCAGCATGGGTACCACGCAGATGGGAAAGTCGCCGGCGATGCCCCCGCCTATCTGAAAGAACCCCGCGGGACTTTCGGCGGTGGCCTTCCGGTACCACTCGGAAAGGTACATCATGTATTCGATGCCCGTGCGCACGGTATGCACTTTTTTTATTCTTCCTTTGAGGCAGTGGGCCGCATAGACATTGCCAAGCGTGGAGTCTTCCCAGCCGGGCACGAAGATGGGGATATTCTTTTCAGAGGCCGCCATTACCCAGCTGTCTTCAGGATCGATCTGGTAGTGCCGGGAAAGCCGGCCGCTTCTCAGGAGCCGGTAGGCGAATTCATGGGGGAAGAGGCGCTCTCCTTTTTCTTCGGCTTCCTTCCACAGGTCGAGAATTTCACGCTCTATTCGCCGGAAGGCCTCCTCTTCAGGAATACAGGTATCGGTGACCCGGTTCATGTGTTTTTTTAAAAGGTCATACTCGTCCTGGCGGTTGAGTTCCCTGTAGTGGGGAACTCTAAGGTAGAAGTCGTGAGCCACAAGGTTGAAAATGTCCTCTTCAAGGTTTGCTCCGGTGCAGCTTATGGCATGAACCTTGTCGCGCCGTATCATTTCTGCCAGGGAAATACCCAGCTCGGCGGTGCTCATGGCTCCGGCAACAGCCATTACCATGGTTCCGCCGCCGTCCACAAACTTTCGATAGCCCTCGGCGGCGTCCACCAGGGCCGAGGCGTTGAAATGACGGAAATGGTGCTTTATGAAGGCGGCTATTCCCTGTGACTTCACCTTCTTACCACTTTCCTGGATTGTAAAAAACTTTTTCATGATCCCGCATAAGCCTCCTTTCCCCGTGGAAGGGAGCGGCGTTTCCCTGTTCTATGATGACTATTAGTTGGAGCCCCGCATAATCGGGTGGCTTTTTCCGTTGAGCGCCCCGGATGCCGCGGCATAATCTCCAGCAGTTTCAATGTTATGCCATGTTCATTAGCAAGGCTGCTCAAAAAACTCCTGGCGGAGTCTCTCCCGGCCGGCGGGGGTATTTCATGCACAGCGGCCGCTTTTTGTCAATAAAAGTTTTGATTAAACAATTTGCGTGACGAAATATCTTCAATGATTACAGCAGTATGAACATTAAGAATCATGCTTGATGAAAGTGATGACAGAGAGGCGGCTCTGTGATATTGTTCCGCAGAACACCATTTGGCAATTCGCTAACCGCTTCCCTTTTTATTGAATAAGGCCGGGGAAGTTTCCCTTACAGCAGGGAAGGTGTAAGCCGACGGTTCTGAACGGGTCGGGCGTGTACAATAAGTAAAAGGCTCCGAAAGGCACTCTTTATAGTGGACAAGGAAAAGCCGCTTCTCTTCTTCATAGGCGTGATAGCCCTGGTAGCCATCGGTTTTGTCCTCAAGGTGGCCCAGCAGGTAATTCTGCCCCTGGTAATTGCCTGGCTTCTTACCTTTGTGGTGGGTCCCGTTGTGAACACCATGACCAGGCGCAAGATTCCCCTTCCTATCGCCATTTTGTTGGTGATCATACTGCTTTTTGGGGTCGGCTATATGGGGGTCGTTTTTCTCCAGGGCCGTGTTTTTTCCATAATGGCGGAGTTCCCCAAGTACGAGGAGCGCTTCGGGATTCTGACCGGGGAGATAAGCCGCATAGCGAACCTTAAATACAATCCCCTTGAAGATTACGACTGGGCGCGGACGATCCGCGACCTGCTTTTGAGGCTGTCGGGGTCCCTGTTCAACATACTCTCCAATGTTGTTCTGATCATTATCTTCCTTGTTTTTCTCCTGCTTGGCAAGCCTTACTCCAAGTACAAGCTCTTGAGCGCCATGTCGGGCGACCAGGCGGAACAGGTCAACCGGATTGTTTCCTCCATATCTTCGGACATAACACGCTACCTGTCGGCCCAGGTTCTTATCAGCTTCGCGACGGGTTTCCTTGTGTGGGCCTCCCTTTCCTTTATAGGGGTGGACTTTGCCCTTACCTGGGGCGCACTGGCCTTCGTGTTGAATTTCATTCCCACCATCGGATCCATTATTGCTTCCATACCGCCGGTAATTCTGGCCCTTCTTCAATATTATCCGACTCTCTGGCCCGCCGTGGTAACGCTGGTCGTGGTGACCTCCATTCAAATGACCATAGGAAATGTTATCGCGCCGAAAATATTCGGCGACCGCTTGAACCTCAGCCCCGTGGTAATCCTGCTGTCCCTGCTCTTCTGGGGGTGGCTCTGGGGTATCGTCGGGGCTCTTCTCGCCATTCCCATAGCCTCAGCCATTAAAATAGTCTGCGAGAACATACATGAGCTGAGGCCCTTAAGCGTAATGATGGGATCGGGCAGGCGGTATTGGCGGGCATCAAATGAAGACGGTTGATGACTTCGTAAAAAGGCACCGGAGGGTGTGACCTCCGGCATTATAACCGGATGCTTCGTTGGGCTTCATCCTTCGTCACTGCGACGCACCGTAAGTGCGCCTCATTCCTCAGGATTTGCCCGTCTTGCCTGCGGCTCTTTTTACAAAGCCATCTAATTCGATGGTTTCAAAGACTTTTTACGAAGTCATCAAGGTTTAGCTCTCCATTTTTATTGCTCAGCCGGAGAAGTCCTTATTTGCTGTAATTGCATTGATCTGTTCAAGCATGAATCGGCCCGCTTTTTCACTGTGAGTTTCACGGTTGCTTTTCATGACTTCAAGGCGGGCGCCGGGGATGAGTTCTTTCATTCGTCTGATTTCGTAAAGACCGTGAAGGGTGTCTGATTCGGCCCCGATGATTATCACGGGAGCTTTTATCAGCGGCAGCTTGGGCCACAGGCTGTACCCCTTCATTGTCAAGGCTCCGGCCTTCAATCGCCTTGGGTCTGCCCAGTCCAGGGACCTTTCGTACTTTTCCACCTGTTCCTTTTCTTTTTTACTGTCTATACGGTGTTTACGAAGGTGCCATTTTATCAGTTCCTTTACGGCTCCGTAGGTGGCCGTGGGAATGAACCGGGCTACGGTATAGAACCAGGATGGTATTTTGAATTCGGCGTTCGGAGCGATGACGATTGCCAGCAGGGGGGAACGTGACCCCAGGGCCAGGTATTCCAGAATAACGGTGGACCCCAGTGAGCTGCCGGCGATGCAGAAAGGACGGTCAGGCGGTATGCGTTCCTCTATGATTTCGCCAAGGTCGAGGGTCATGCGGTATATTGAAAAATCCGGAGAATTGCTCCAGTCAATCCCGGCGCTTCTCTTCTCCCGCGTTTCGATATAGAGCGTCCTGAATCGCGGCGTCAGAACCTTCAGCACCTCTTTCCAGGCGGAAATCATGGAGATCCAGCCCGCCACGAAGACAATGGAGGGTTTTAGGGCGTTTTCAGAGGGGGGAATGAAATCAATTACCCGCAGTCTAATCCCGTCGGAGGTTTCCGTAAGGGTATCGAAAATTGCCACACCCGGCTCCGTGCAGCTTTCGAGCCCTTCGGCGCTTCCGTCGATTTGAAACCCGCGGCCGATTCCGACGCGGGGTTCTCTGTTTCCGTTCATTGGCCGATCCCCCCGGCGCCGGCATTGGTGGCTGTCATCTCAGCTTTATTTATTCTTCCTGTAATTTTTTGCCGTCTTTGAAAAAGTTGAACAGAAATTCCTGTTCCATCGGCGAGAGGTTGTATTCCTGTCCCGCTTCCTGAACGAGCGTTGTCAGTTTCGCGTCTTCCTTTTCTTCAAGTTTTGCCGATATGCGCTTTATGGCCTGGCGCACCTTATCGCCTTTCTGCTGTACTACGGCCGCCATAGAAACTCTCCTTTCAGAAGATTATCTTTTTAGGTGGGGCGTATTCTATACTATCCTGACTCTATTATCCATGGTCTTTTTCGTTTGTTCTGATTTGAGGGGGTGCTTCGGCGTTTCCGTACATTTAATGGCATTGGTTGTTTCTTAATAATACTTCCTTGACGGGTCTTACACCCTTGTTTATACTTCTCAAAACCATCTCGAAAGGAATTTTGTGCCATGCTGAAGGATTCCGAAGAGGATATCATTGAACTCGAGGACCATGAAGATGAAAGCGACCGCGAAGAGGAGAATGGCCATGACGACGGTGATTTTGATAATGATCCCGATGGCCTGACGGAGTGGTTCCGGGAGCGCAAAAAAACTCTTGTGGCGGGGGGCGGGGCAATCCTGGCTGTGATTATCCTCGCTATAATTTTTTTTCCGGCCAGGGAAGGCTCCGTTTCAAAGGATGATTTCAGGGCGCTTCTCGTCCGAGTTGACAGAATAGAATCGCGCCTGGCGCAGCTTGACGGCCTGGAGGCGGCGATATTGGACCTGCTGGAGGCTCAGGTATCTGTTCCTGAAGAGGGGGCTCTTGCCGATCGGCTTGATATTCTCGCCGGAAAGGTGGAAGCGCTTCAGCAGAGAATCGGTTACGTTGTCAGCGATATTCAGGCGGTCAGGAAGGCATCCTCGGGGGACGCTCCCCTCTATCACACGGTGCAAAGAGGAGAAACCCTTTTCGGAATTGCCCGGATGCACAACATTTCTCTTGACCGGCTATGCGCCATAAACAAGATAGGGCCCAAGGATACGTTAAATGTCGGTCAACGTCTCTTGATAAATCCGGGGACAAAAGAGTGAAGCCCCCCGGATGCCTGGAGCGGGGGTTTCATGCCGCGCGGAATGCCTGTGCGCCGGTTACTGCGCGAGCGTCCAGATCCCAACGGCTATAAAGGCTCCCCCGGCCAGTTTCATCATTATTTTTTCGTTAATGAATTGAGACAGGGCGGAGCCCACGAAGACTGCCAGTGCCGTGGCCAGGACGAGGGCCATGGCCGCCCCCAGGAACACGGCAAGCTTGCTGTGTTCGGCGCCCGAGGCGTAGAGCATGGTGGCTATCTGGGTTTTGTCGGCGATTTCCGCGAGAAAAATTGTTACAAAGACAGTAAAAAAGAGTTTCATTATTCAAAAATTCCTTCCAGTCTCGTTCCGCAGTGCGGGCAGCCGTGCCCCTCGAGATCGATTCCGGTGATAGTGAAGCCGAAACGGTCGATTAAAAGCTTCCCGCATTCAGCGCAAAAGGTTTTTTCTCCTTCATCACCGGGAAGATTGCCCGCGTAGACGTATCGCAGCCCTTCCTCCATGCCTGCTTCCCGGACTTTCTGTATTGTTTTTGCGGGCGTAGGGCCGATGTCCCGCATCTTGTAGTGAGGGTGGTAACGGCTGATGTGCCATGGCACTTCAGGTCCAAGGGAGCGGATGAAGCGGGCCATATCGCGAAGCTCTTCCATGCTGTCGTTGAGGGTTGGGATAATAAGCGTTGTTACCTCGATCCATATGTTTCTCCGGCGCATTTCACGAAGCGTGTCCAGAACCGGTTCCAGCCTTCCGCCGCAGTATTTCCTGTAAAAACCGTCACTGAAAGACTTTAGATCCACATTTGCCGCGTCGAGAAAGGCAGCCGCCAGCTCCAAAGCCTCCATGGAAAGGTATCCGTTTGTTACGAATAAATTGAGCATCCCCTTGCTTCTGGCCTGCAGGGCGACGTCACGGGCGAACTCAAAAAAAATCGTTGGTTCCGTGTAGGTGTAG
>JAQUQY010000036.1 GCA_028715865.1 Syntrophales bacterium | reverse complement strand
GCTCGGGAAGATATCGTGGCACACTGACTACCATATCCCTCCCGGGCTTCAGCACCCGCGCCAGTTCACGAACCGCTTTTTCGCTGTCATACACGTGTTCCAGTACTTCGGAACAGATGACCACGTCAAAGAAAGCGTCCCTGAAGGGCAGTTCGTTAATATCAGTCAGGCAGGTCCCCCAGAAGGCCTCTCCCCGCTCTTGACTGTCATCCATAGCTTTCAGGGTGCAGGTCGTTCTCCACACATCGTCGAAGCTCATGTCCACGGCAATAACGTTGACTCCGGGATACCGCCAGGCCTCGCAGGCATGTCGTCCCGCGCCGCACCCCGCGTCGAGAACCATCGTTCCCGGCTGCATTGAGAGACTGGAAAGGTCAACCGTGAGCATCGATCGCTTCCCGGTAGACTTCAACCGTTTTCAAAGCGGCATGCCTCCAGGTAAAGGATTCACGGACTCTTTTAAGGCCTGCTTTGCCCAGATTCCTGCGTTTCTCGGGATTGTCAAGAAGATCCACGATGGCCTTCTCAAGGGCGGCGGAATCCCCGGGCGGCACAAGTATCCCTGCGTTTCCCACCACCTCGGGAAGCGCGCCTCCCGTGGTGCTTATTATCGGGACGCCGCAGGCCATGGCTTCACCGGCCGGCATGCCGAACCCCTCATACAGAGACGGTATGACCGCCATTGTAGCCTTCGCATAATAACCGGCAAAGTCTTCATACTCTATTCTGCCCGTAAATTTAACATAATCATCAAGTGACAGATCCCGTACCATCCGCTCCACAGCCCCGTTTTTCTTTGGTTTTCCGACAACGACCAGTTCAACCTTACGGTGCTTCCTTATCGAAGACAGGGCTTCTAGAAGATACCGCAACCCCTTTAAAGGCGTGTCAGCGCTGTTGGTGACCAGAATGCGGTTCCTGGCGCGGCGAACTTTCGGCAGCGGGTAAAAGTAGTCCGTGTTGATTCCGTTGGGAACCACGCGAAACCGGCCCCTCGCTGCCCGGAAGTCCCGGCTGATATCCCTTTTCGAGCACTCGGATACGGTTATGATGGGTTCGAGCCTCCGGGATACTCTCTTCTGCATCTCAAGGAAGGAATACCATCGTCTTATCTTGAATCTTCTGAATATGGAGTCCGCCGCCTGCAGTTCCATGTCCCGGTCAACTGTAATCGGGTGATGAATTGTTGCCACCGTGGGATATCCGAGCAATGGAAGACCGAGAATTCCGTAGGAAAGGCATTGATTGTCATGCACGACATCGTAGCGCGGGCGCCTGATTCGAAAATGATTAAAAACGCGGCACCCGAAGGTAAAGGGCTCCGGAAATCCGCCAAGTGACATCATGAGGAATTCAAGCTGGTTCAGCGGCGAAAGGAGGTCTTTCATTCTTGCCGGTTTGAAGAGATGATCCAGGTTATAAAGATCAAGGCCCGGCAGCTTTTGAAGAGTGATTCCTTCGTCAAGCTCGGGATAGGGCGGCCCTGAGATCACCGTTACCCGATGCCCCAGGTCTCTCAGGGCTCTGCTGAGATAATTAATATATACGCCCTGCCCTCCGCTCGTGGGATTGCCGCGATAGGTAAGCAGACATATGGACAGGGAATTGTTCACTTTATTATCGTCTCCGCAATCCGGCCAGTTTTATCCTTAACATCCAACAGTCCTTTTTCCGGTTTACCATATATGCCCGAAACAAATAATTTACCTGGAGCTTTCCGGTTCGAAGTCCCGCAAGAAAGGTTCCCCATATAGAGCCTGAAGGGTTTGCCCTGAGAACCTGCCCTTCTTATGAAACCGCGCCGGGCGCGTGGCTGTCTCAAAGGAATTACGGCAAGGAACCGCATATTCTGAAGCTCCCGGCCGGTTGCCTGCTGGACAGGTGCCCTTCTGTCTAGCAGATTTCAGGCAAAAAATCAACAGGCTCAAGAACTTTATGACTGGCGGTCACGCTGACAAGGCAAGGGTTACCGCTCAGGGTAAGGGGAAGCGGAAAGGCTGATAGCTGGGAAACAGGCGATACTTTATCTACAAACGGTTTGCCGCGTTAAATGTGTTTACCATCAGCATGGCTATAGTCATGGGACCGACACCGCCCGGCACGGGGGTTATGTGCGAAGCCAGTGGTTCCACCTCTCTGAAGGCGACATCCCCCAGCAATTTTCCCTCGGGAGACCGGTTGATGCCGACATCAATGACCACGGCCCCTTCTTTCACCATGGAGCCACGGATCATTTCCGGCTGTCCCGCGGCAGCCACAAGTATATCGGCCCGCCGGGTCACTTCGGCCAGCTCCCGGGTTCTAGTGTGGCAGACGGTAACCGTCGCGTGCCGCGACAGCAGCATCATCGCCAGGGGCTTGCCTACTATGGCGCTTCTGCCGACAATAACCGCCTCCTTGCCTTCGATGCCGATATGGTAACGATCAAGGAGTTCGATTATGCCCAGGGGTGTACAAGACATGTGATATGCCGTTCCCGAAAAGAGCTTACCCACATTCCACGGATGAAATCCGTCCACATCCTTCCGGGGTTCTATGGACTCGACGATCCGGTCCGAATCGAGGTGTTTAGGCAGGGGAAGCTGAACCAGGATGCCGTGTATTCTGTCATCATTGTTTAATTCGCTTATGACTCCGAGCAGATCACTCTCCTTCAGCTCAGCTGGAAATATCAGTTCCCTTGACAGAAATCCCGCCTGCTCGCAGGCGGCCTTCTTGCCCCTCACGTAAATCCGGGAAGCAGGGTCGTCCCCCACGAGGACAACGGCCAGTCCAGGCTGAATACCCCGTCCTTCCTTTAATAGAAGCGTTCTCTCTCGAATCTCGCTTCTCACCTGCTCCGCCACGCTCTTACCGTCGATGATTACAGCCATGGTTTGTGAATTATCCTTTTCTCAGGGTAGTTAAAGATTCAAGGGCCTCTTACCTGTACAGGCACGCTTAAAGGTGGTCAATCTAACGAAAGCTCAGCCAAAAGTCAACTCACGACAGCTGCTTTCACTTTATCTGCTATGCCATACCATACATCCATTGAATACCGCGCTTCATGCCGCACAGGAACCGTGGCTCCAGCGTGACAAAGAGCCATGACACCGGATGAATCGCCTAACATGTTGATGCGGCATTTCGATTGTGCTATTCAGAGACATTCGAATATTCGGGGGGCAGTCGCATGAAAGAAAAAACACTCTGTTCAATGATTGACGAAACGGCAAGGAAATTTTCGGACAGCAGCGCAACAATCTACAAGAACAGCGCCATGTCCTACAGAGAGCTTATCGGGCAAATAAATTCACTGTCAAGGGCTCTGACCGTCCTGGGTCTCGGCAAAGGCGACTCTGTTGCCATAATGCTGCCTAACATACCGGAGTTTTTTATTTCCTATTTCGCCGTCCTGAAGATAGGGGGCGTCGCCGTTACTCTCAACACAGCCTCAACATCATACGAATTGAGATATTATCTTGGCAACAGCGCTTCGAAGGCCTTCATAACAGTTCCCACATCGGCGAAGCGGTTTCAGGATATCCGATCGGAACTTCCACTATGCCGGAACCTTATACTGACAGAAGGTGATGAAGGAGACCTGTCACTCGATGAGGCCGTAAAAGGAAACCAGGGGGATTTTGAATCTCCGGAACTTAAGGGGGACGACCCCGCGGTGATCGTTTATACCGCGGGTCTGACAGGAAAAGCTCTTGGAGCGGTGCTTACCCACAGAAATCTCTACACCCAGTCATGCCTCATGAAAATCCATGTCAATGGAAACGACAGGGACAGGGGACTCGCCCTGATTCCTTTCTATCACACCTTCGGCGCCACGGTTAACATGCTCTGCACCCTGAACATGGGCGCCTCCATGGTAATGATGGATCAGTTCAACCTGGAAGCTATTTTTAAATACATTAATGACCACGGCGTCACCTATTTAGCGGCGGTTCCCAGGGTCTATCTGGGAATGATGTTTTTCGAAGGCGCCGAAGGCTATGATATGAGTTCACTGAGGTTGTGCATCACGGGGGGCTCGGCAATGCCCGTTGACTGGATTACCGTCTTTGAAGAGAAATTCAAGGTAAAGCTCATGGAGGGCTACGGCCTTACGGAAGCATCTCCGGTATGTTCATTCAGCCTGCCGGAGCGAACCCAGAAACCCGGATCAATCGGCATACCCGTCGGAGAAGCGGAGGCAAAAATCTTTGACGATAACGATAACGAACTTCCACACGGCCAGGTGGGAGAGCTGGTTATACGCGGCCCGAACGTCATGAAGGGTTATTACAAGGAACCGGCGTTGACGGCTGAAGTCCTAAGGAACGGCTGGCTTCATACGGGGGACCTGGCCAAGATCGACGAAGACGGAGACATATTCCTGACTGGCCGTAAAAAAAGGTTGATTATAACCAGCGGCTTCAATGTATATCCCAGGGAAGTGGAATCAATTCTCAATATGCATGAGGCTGTACGGGAATCCATGGTCTTGGGAAAGGAGGACCTCATGCGTGGGGAAATCGTAAAAGCGCTGGTTATCCTCGAAGAAGGAAGTTCCATCGACGACAAGGAACTCATGAGGCACTGCCGGCATTACCTTTCATCCTACAAGGTGCCGAGGGAAATAGAGTTTACCGATGCCATCGAACATAATAAAGAGGCGCCTTGAAGGGAACGTTGTTATATTAAAACAATATGAAGCCGGGGGATTAATTTTACATGGACACTGAACTTATTGACAAGCTTGTCATGAAAAAGGAAACAAAAATTATTTTTCTGATTATGGACGGCCTGGGGGGGCTTCCGGAAGTACCGGAGGGCCTTACGGAACTTGAAACAGCCAGGACCCCCAACCTGGACGCCCTTGCGGCACGCTCCATCTGCGGCCTTCTCGATCCCGTCGGCTACGGCATTACACCGGGAAGCGGCCCGGCCCATTTCGCTCTTTTCGGTTACGACCCGCTGAAGACATCCGTGGGCAGAGGCCTTCTGTCCGCGGCGGGCATAAATTTCCCCCTGTCCGATAAGGACATCTACGCCAGGGTGAACTTCGCCACCATCGACGCGGATGGCTTGGTTACGGACCGCAGGGCCGGCCGCATCGACACGGAAACAAACAGACGCGTCTGTGAAAAGCTCAAAGCGGGCATCGACCTTGGCGGGGAAGCCGAATTTTTCATGGAACCGGAGAAAGAACACAGGGCTCTGCTTGTACTGCGCGGAGACGATCTGTCCGATAAAATCAGCGACAGCGATCCCGAACAGCCGGGCAAAGCCCCCTTCGCTCCTCGGCCTCTTGATAAAAGCGCGGAAAAAACGGCCGGCCTCGTGGCAAAACTGCTGGATAAGGCCCGAAGGATTCTTTCCGACGAGGAAAAGGCAAACATGATTCTACTGAGGGGATTCGCCCGCCGTGAAAAAATCAGGTCTCTCGGGGAACGCTTCGGCCTGAGAGCGCTGGCCATCGCCGAATACCCCATGTACCAGGGAATATCCAGACTCCTGGGAATGGATATTCATCCTCCCACAGGTTCACTGAAGGGACAGACGGAAGCCCTGGCCAAAGAGTACGGAAATTACGACTTCTTTTTTATCCACGTAAAGTACACCGACTCTCGCGGTGAAGACGGTGATTTCAAGGCCAAGACAGCCGTGATTGAAGAAGTGGACAGCCTTCTGCCGTCGATTCTGGATCTCAAGCCTGACGTCCTTGTGGTAACGGGTGATCACTCCACGCCGGCCGTCATGGCCTCCCACAGCTGGCATCCGGTGCCGGTCCTTCTCGCGTCACCCTTGGCGAGACCTGACCGGGTAAGCAGGTTTGGAGAAAGGGACTGCATATACGGAGGATTATCCCGTATTCCAATGATGCATCTGATGGGGATAGCGCTGGCCCACGCGGGCCGTCTATCAAAATTCGGGGCCTGAAAGAGTTTTTACCTTGAGAAGAACCGGCTGAACCTTGCCCGACGCAAAGCGCCTTTCCGCTCATCTTTTCGGACGGTCAGGCGGATCTCATCATTTCCAAGCCCAGGTCGAAGGACCTCATATTGTCTTCCCGCTTCCCCTCGGGAAAGGTTCTGGCTATTACCTTCGCGAAATCCTCACGGTCAAGGGGAATGTCCTCAAGTGCTGACAGAGCCCCTATCATCATAATATTACTCAGTATAGGATTCCCCAGCTTCAGGGCCTCGCCGGTGATATCGAGAAACCATGCTCTTGCCGAAAGCTTTTCAATAAGCTCCCTTATTTCGGTAAGCTCAGGATAGGAAGACTCCCCGGCGATCACAGTCGCCGGATATATGGGGCGTGTGTTTGCGAGAACACGGACCGAAGGGTTGCCGTATCTTGCAAGAACCCGGAAGGACTCAATCGGCTCCAGTGCCGCAACAATGTCCGCCCTACCCTCAGGAATTTGCGGGCTCCAGGTCCCCATTCTTGAGACACGTATATGGCTCATTACCGACCCACCCCGCTGAGACGCGCCGAAAGTTTCTCCTATGGTCACATCGAAGCCTTTTTCAACCAGCATATTGGCAAGTATGCGGGATGCCATAACGTTTCCCTGGCCTCCGACGCCGGTTATTATTATATTGTAAGGATCCTTCCCGGGGGTTTTCACATTCATCCCTGAGCCGCCTCCTCTTTTCTGATGGCCTGACTGGGACAAATATCAGCGCATACGCCGCATCCCACACAGATTACCTCGTCTATCAGCGCTTTTCCCTTTTCCTTGTCCCATATGAGGCCCGGACATCTGAATACGCGTGTGCAGAAACGCCCGCAACCGCATTCTTCACCCAGACATATGTTTTCATCCACTTTCATGATGAAGTTACGTATGTTTTTGCGATCAGGACTGAGGGCGCATACCTGTCGAAGAATAAGAACCTTTACCCCGTCCGGACAGGCCATCAATTCGTTAATGGTTTCGCGGGTTTCTTCGAGATCGAAGGGGTCCCTGATCTCTACACGCGCGCCTATGGCCCGGCAGATTTTCTCCAGATTTACTTCGGGCGCCTCCTCCCCCATAATATTGTGGTCAAGTCCGGGATGGGGCTGAAAGCCCGTCATGGCCGTTCCCTTGTTGTCCAGCACCATTATGGTGATGTTGGAATTGTTGTGTACGGCATTGATTATGGCTGGAATCGCCGCGTGATAAAAGGTGGAATCGCCACAGACAGACATCGCCGGCTGGATCATGCCGAACCTTTCCAGCTTGCCGAAACCGCTTGCCAGTCCGGTTCCTGAACCCATGGAATGAAGCGTTTTGGCGGCATCAAATCCCGAGGGCCTGATGCCCATGTAGTAACAGCCGATGTCTCCACAAACGAAGCCCCGGCGGCCGTCCATTTCCATGGCCCTGCGAATGCTGAAAAAAGAAGCGCGATGGGGACAACCCGGGCAAAGCACCTGATCCCTGACTGGAGCCGCGACCGATGCCGTACGGCGGGCTGTCTCAAGATATTCGGGGCACGGGGGGGCGCAATCAATTCCCATGGCTGATACAAGGGCGGCCATTACAAGATCGGGATTAAGCTCTCCCATCATTGGAAACACGCCTTCACTCTTGCCGAAAAATGTTTTGACTCCGATTTCCCGCGCCCTCTCGGCGGCTATAATTTTAACGTTTTCCTCCAGGAAGGGCAGTATCTCTTCCACGATCATTACCCTGTCCGTCGATGACAGGTGTTTTGTCAGAAGTTTTACGGGCAGCGGCCATGTTGTACCCAGCTTGAGAAGGCCTACCCTGTCTTCCAGGCCCAGCGAATTAATCGCCTCCCGGCAATAAAGATTGCACCCGCTTGCCGTTATCATCAGCAGCTCCGGGCGCTCCGGTCCCTCATAGGTATTGAAGCGGGAGGTCTCGAAGATCTCCCGGGCGCGCGCAACCTTTTCCTGCTGACGCCGGTGTTTCCAGTCAACGGGAAAGCTGGCCATCAAGCCCTCGTCAGGATCGAGAAAATCACCGCCGAACCTGAATTCAGCCACGCCTTCAGCATCTGAAAGGGGCCCGAAAGTAACCTTTCCGCTGGCGTGTGACAGGCGCGTCACGCTTCTAAGCATAACGATCTGTTTCAGTTCCTCCGAAAGTTCGAAGGCCCAGGCTGTCATGTCCTTTGCCTCCTGAAAATCCCCCGGTTCCAGAAGAGGCATTTCCATCAGCCGGGAGAAAAAACGGGCGTCGCCTTCATTTACACTGGAAAGGGCTCCCGGGTCGTCGCAGAAAACAAGGACCATCCCGCCCCGGACACCGGAACCCACCAGGTGAAGAAGGAAGTCAGAGGCTACATTAACGCCGTTCTGCTTCATCGCGCAGATTGAGCGGAGACGGGCGAAGGAGGCCGCCGCCGCTACTTCCATGGCCACCTTTTCATTGACTGACCACTCCACGTAGATGTTAAGACCCGAAGCCGCCTTGGCCAAGCCCTCAATTATCTCCGATGAAGGTGTTCCTGGATATCCCGCGGCTACCTTCACGCCCGCCTCCAGTGCTCCGCGCACAATCGCCTCATTTCCCATGAGGAGAGCCGAGTCCCCTTCTTTCATTTCATGCAGATATGACAAGTTATTCCCCCTTTGCTATGCCGTAAGCCGCTTCAGGACATGGGGACTAATCCGAAGGGAGGCCAGCAACTTTTCGCCGGTAGAATCGACAATCCCCATCTCGATCGCCCGGGACAGAGCTCTTTTCTTCTTGTTCTTAGCGGCAATTGCAAGACGGGCCATGCTCTCATCGGGTAGCTCAGACACCTCGAGATATCCCCCTGAAACAGCCCCTTCGAAAATCCGTTTTCCCCGGTCTGTTCTAATAATAATAATGTTCATCCCGGGAATTCCCTCCACAACCCCCACGGAAATATCGGAAAACTCCGCTGTCATGTCTAAACAGCATGAACAGCCCCCGGGCACAAACTTTCGAATATCGTCCAGCGCGAATTCCAGCCGCATCCCGTTATCACTGAACACTTCAAGAATTTCCGCCGGCGGAGGCGGAATGTCGATTTTTTTGATGCTGCCGGTGTCGATTCGCATGGAGAGAAAAGGTTCGAAAAGCCTGAAGTCCATGGCCCATGTACAGAAAAGACCCACCACCAGCCCGAAGGGATCCTTAAAATCCCCTTTCTTCAACGAGTTGGAACGCATTAGCGCCGATGCCAGCACCTGGCATGGAGTTCCCACCATGCCTATGTTTTCATATCCCCGTCTCACAGCTTTATTAACAGCGGACAGGGTGGGCGCCGCCGTGTATTTCGATGTGGCACATGCAAGAACATCCTCCGGGTCAGTAACGAATCGCGGCGCAGGAAGCAGATCATTTCGGCCGGTCACCACGGCGCCTTCGATCAATCCCTGTTTCAGGGCGTAGTACATTATGGATGACACACTGCCGCCAGCCTGGGATTCGAAGGGCTTCATCCCGGGGCCCGCCTTCGCCATAACCGCCGACTTAATTATTCCGAGGGGACTTCCCTCATAGGACGTGTCGAAAATAAACTGTGACAGATAGTCCATATCGACCTCTATCCGGGGACAGGAGGCAAAACATCGTCCCTCCTCTATTGCGCATGGAAAAAGCGCCGCCGTTTTACCCCGGTGGGACCTGAAATAGGGACACAAATCCACGCAGGCCCCGCATCCCGTGCAGAGACCGGCATCGAGAACTTTTTCTCTAAGGGCCTGCTGGCCTTTGCTCACAACTTTATCCTCCATAGGGGCAAAACCTCCTGCACCGTCAAGGTAATGATTATGGTTTTTTCATGTAACGGTTTCGCCTTAAACAAGATTAAATGCGGGACTTACTTGCTGCGGCAAAGCGCTGCCATGCCATTACAATCAGGTGAGGGTCTTCAGTACTTGTTTCTTCATGGACTGTCAATTATTTCTTCTACTTTTTGTCAAACTGTAAAACACCATGTTGGTCTCAACGATGTTAGAATAAGATGTGGCAACAGCCTTATTCAGCAAAGGAGGAGACCAACATTGTTTTTTACAGCGAGTACAAAGGAGATATTGATCTGGTGATTTCGGACATGACCGGAAAAAACATTGAAAATCAAATATAAATATAGCGGCAAGTGGAATTCTTAAAGGGCGAATCGACTAATCAAGAAAAAAGGGGACCAGAACATTCTGCCCGTCCCCTTTGTAATTTCTG
>JAQUQY010000035.1 GCA_028715865.1 Syntrophales bacterium | reverse complement strand
CGCCCACTCCAAAAAGGCCGTCTTCATCTTCCGGAACCTCGAGATTGGATATAATTCTTATTTTGCGATCAAACTCGTTAAGCTCCGATATCTTTCTTTCAAAATAGGATACTTTTTCAGCCAGGAGTCCGAGACTTTCAGTCTGGACCCTGTTGGTTTCTTCAAGCTCGGAGAGTAATGCCAGGTTTTTCCTATGGTCGATATACTGTCCGGCAAGGTAAGCAGTGCCTACAATTCCTGCCAGAAAGAGAAAGGCAATTAATTTGATGATTCCCGTCGAAAGCCTCAGTTCACGTACCGCTCGACGTCCCTGTGGAATAATCAGAAATGTTATCTGTCCGCTTTTCATCTTCCTTCCTTTACGTCTGCCCGCTGTCCAGCCACGTCGCAACCGCCCACGCACATATCAGGCTGATGGCACGAACTCGCGGAAACAGTTAAGTAGTTCAAGGAAAAAGCCCTGCACCCCCCTGCGATCAATGACTACACCATCCGAGGAAAAAGAATCCGCTGACTACTTCTTTTTCTGCTCCACCATAACAAGGGCATCGCCCACGTCGATTTCGTCTCCCGGCGATACCAGAATTTCCGTTACTTTTCCACTGATTTTTGAATCAATATTGTTTAGCATCTTCATTGCTTCGAGAACGATCAGGACCTGCCCCGCCGTCACATCGTCCCCTTCACTGACTGGTACGGCGCTTACGACACCCTTAAGGGGAGAGCGAACATCTCCAGCCTGGGCCAGTTCATCTATCTCCTTCGCCGTAAAAGTGCGCTTGCGCGCTTCCCGCTCCCCCTCTTCTTCCATGACCGTGAGAATGGGCTCCGGGTGATAATCTATGAACAGGTAGGTCACGTTATCGCCGCTCTTGGTTCTCCTCATGGGGCCTATTTCCACTACGTGGTTCTTGCCGTAATAGTCAATGAACTCAAGTGTCTCCCCTAAATTGAAGCCGCCCCTTCTGAACCAGGCCGAGGGAGGAAGCACCCATGTTTTACCATATTCTTCTTCGAATTTGAAAAAGGCTACCGCGTCGTTCGGATGCTGCAGGTATAGCACAAGTTCGTCATCAGTCGCCGGTCTGCCTAAACGCTTTTCCAGTACCCGCCTTTCAATTTCAAGATCGATATCTGAAATGTGCTGGTAACCCCTCTCCTTTTCAACAATAGCCTTCCAGTCCGAACCGAAGACCGCCTCGTAAACGTCGTCTGAAGGCCAGTAAAAGGGTAGTTCGCCATATCGTCCAAGCATGAGGCTTTTCAGGTCATCGTTTGCCTTGCCGTAGCGTTTGCCTTCAAGGACATTGCTGACCGCGGTAGTCCAGAGGATCTGCGACCCCGGTGTGACACTCCACCAGTTGCCAAGCTCCTTCTGAACCAGCGGAAGTTCATTCTGCAGAATTTCGGGCATCCGGTCAATGAATCCTCCCTTTACGGCCTGCTCGAAACTCGATCCCGTGGCTCCGCCGGGAAGTTTGTGAGTCTGAACTGTGGGATCGAAGCCGAAAAACTGGGATTCAAATTCGCTGTAATGCTTCCGTTCCGGACGAAGAATGTTAGACGCGTCAATCAGCTTCTGGCGGTCAAGCCCCATCGCCCTGAACCCATAGTCCGCGAGGGTGTCCACTACCGTCAGAAGAGGAGGAGGACCGTAGAATCCGGTGAACGCGTGATCAGACGCGTCTACTATCTTCGCTCCGTTAGTGACGGCGGCGATTACGCGCCCCGTATCATTACCGTCGGTATTATGACCGTGGTAGTGTATGATCAGATCAGGGAAAGCGTCGAGGATCGACCGCACCAGCTCTCCGATGCGCTTGGGGGTCCCCAGTCCGCCATGATTCTTTATGCAAAGAATTATATCCTCACCGGCAACGTCAATAAGTTCCCGGACCTTTCCGACGTAATACTTGTCTGTGTGCTCGACGCCGGTGGAAAAACAGATTGACGGCTCAAGAATCCGGCCGGAGGCCTTTACCCCTTCGAATACAGCCGCCATGTTTGGAATATAGTTGAGGAAATCGAATACCCTCCATACGTGAACGTAACGGGCGAAACTCTCCACGGTCAGGCGCACCACATTATCGGGGTAGGGCCGGTATCCGAAAAGGTTGATCCCCCTGCAAAGCGTCTGGAACATGGTATCAGGCATGACGCTGCTCAATACTTCCAGCTTTTCAAGAGGGTTTATCTGCTTACGCAGCATGTCCACATGAACCGAGGCTCCTCCGGTTATTTCGAGGGAAAAGAAACCCGTTTCGTTTCTTTCCGAAGAAACCAGCATTTGCGTATGTGGCATTATCCTGTTCTTGAAGTCCGACTGGGAGAGGTCTCTCTCCGTATTGGTAACGTAGTATCCATCTGCTTTTCGTATTTTTTCAAAGACATAGGCAACGCCTTGTTCTTTAAGTTCCCGCGGTGTTATTCTTTCCTGAATCAGATTAATGCTTGTATCCATATGGTTTTATTTCCTGTAAAAATGCCAGGCTCCCGGTACTACGAGGCGTATGGGTTGCCTTTCTTGGCGTGTATTTCGGCTATCAGACGCGACAGCTTTGATATTTCCCGTTCCGTATCAGGATAGTCAAACAATTCCCGATGCTTTTCCAGGTATGACGTGTCGAATACGCCGGCCTGGAAGTTTGGTTCGTCACATATGGCCAGGTAGAAGGGAATCGTGGTTTTTGGACCCACAATAAGGAAGTCCCTGAGCGCGCGCCTTAACCTCTGCACGGTCTGCTCCCAATTATAGCCCCTTATGGTCATTTTAACCAGCAGAGAGTCGTATTCCGTGGGAATACGGTATCCCTGGTAGGCGATTCCGTCCAGCCTTATGCCCGGGCCTCCCGGTGATTGATATACGGCGACGAGTTTGCCCCCCTCGGGCATGAAATTGTTTTTCGGATCCTCCGCGTTGATTCTCACCTGTATGGCTTTCCCGGGCATTACATCGCCGACACTGTCGATTTCCAGACGCCCGCCGTCGGCAATCTGTATCTGCTCGCGGACAATATCGATACCCGTGAGGATTTCAGTTACCGTGTGCTCCACCTGCAATCTTGTGTTCATTTCCATGAACCAGAACTCATTGGTTGCTGAATCGACCAAAAACTCAACTGTTCCGGCATTCCGATAACCCGAGTTGCGTGCCGCTTCCACTGCTGCGTTCGAGATTGACTTGATAATGTCCGGCGGCAGATCCGCCGGCGCCACCTCGAGGAGTTTCTGGTGCCGCCTCTGTATCGAACAGTCACGGGTTCCCAGATGAATCACCTTTCCGAAATTGTCCGCCAGTATCTGAACCTCTACGTGTCGAGGATCGACAAGACATTTCTCCATGTACACGCGGTCATCGTTGAAAGCCGACTTTGCTTCGGAACGGGCGTTGGGTATCTGGGCGATCAGCTCTTCCCGTGAAGAGATTTTCCGTATTCCCCTCCCGCCGCCGCCGGCGGACGCCTTGAGCATTACAGGATAGCCCTGATCTTCAGCGAAGGCGAGAGCTTCATTTACACCTTCTTCACCGGCCGGCAAGTCCGCTGTACCCGGAATGAAAGGCAGCCCGGCCTTTTCCATTATTCCCCTGGCCGCTACCTTGTCGCTAAGGCTTTTCATGACATCCGGAGGAGGACCGATGAAGGTAACTCCGGCTCTTTCACAGGCCTCGGGAAATTCCGGATTTTCCGAGAGAAAACCGTAGCCTGGATGAATCGCGTCGGCGCCGGTAATCCTGGCCGCCCAGAGAATGCGTTCGATATCCAGATAATCCTTCCGCGGACCACTTCCTATCATTACCGCCTGGTCGGCAAACCGTATGAAAAGAGCGTTGGAATCAGGCTTTTCGTAAACGGCCACGGATGTCATTCCCAACTCTCTGATTGTTCTGATTGTCCGCAGTGCGATTTCCCCGCGGTTCGCTACAAGAATTTTCTTGATTTTGTTCTTCTGTGACATAGAGTTATCTTCTATTCCAAGTTATTTACAAACTTTGCAATCCTACACGCTATAGTAACGTCTGTCAAGGCGGATATTCCTTTCCGTGGGTGCCTTGTTTAATCCTGAGACCTTCCGGGAATCATCACTTCCGGTTTGATAACTATATCTATCGGAAGCCGGAGCGCCCTGAGGAGAATCCCTGTAACGGGCCTTGACAGCGTATCAAGAGGGGTCAGCCTTATTGATGGATCATTGATGTCCCCCTTTACGCTGACAGCAACCACGACGAGCCGCCTTTCTTCCCCGAGCAGTATCCAGTTCACCAGGGGGACAAGCCCGATGATGCGATCAATTGTTTCAAAAGGCTGTATTACAACTATGGCGTCGACCGTCCGATCGTTGACACTATAAGATCCCACCGAAGATGCTTGAATCGAAGGACTTTCCAGAAGCAGGTTCTCGAAACGGGCCACACCGTCGCGGATCGTAATTGTGGAAGTGATTCTGTCATAGGCCAGGCCCTCTTCAAGGATGCCCGTTCTCTCGCCGGCTATCAGCCTGTAAAGATTAGTTACTGTTAATATTTTGGAAATCACGGCATATCTTCGCAATCGCCCCCTGGAAGCTTCAAAAGCGATATCGCCGTTTAGATCATCCATGCTTCCCCAGACCTTTCCCTCCAGGGCCAGAGAACCTTCCAGGGGAGAATATCCTGGTGAGAAAGCTTCTATCAGGGTCTCCACACCCTTTCCCTCAATAGCCATGTCAAGCTCGAAACGTCCGGGATTCGGCGGTTCCAGAACGAGACTCCCGCTGACCCGTCCTGAATCAAGGATGCACTGCAGGTCATCAATGCGAATAACTCCCCCCCCGACATCGGCCTCGGCCTGGATTGATTCAACGGGAATTCCATAAAACCGGACATTCCTGAGTAGGATGTCGGCCTTGCCATGAATGTCGTCGGGAATTCGGAAATCTCCAAGGGGAGGACCATCGATTGCCAGGCCATCGATTTCAACGCTCCCGGCAAAATTCCTTGTTTCCCAGGGGGACAGTTCTCCTGCAATGGCAATAGACATTTCCCGAAGGGCAAGGGACAGATCCTCCGTGAAAAAGCGGCTGGCGCTTATGGACAGACTGCCGTCAATTCCGACTGTCTCCTCTACGTGCCATACAAGGATATCCCGGCAGATCACATCTCCCGTCAGTGCGGGGGGGGCCCTTTCTCCGTTTACTTCTTGAATTACCGCCTCCAGCCGAGCCTCAATGGCTCCCTTTTCTGGCCTCACTTTTGCCCCGTTCGAGCTTCTGATCCTCCCCAGGTCCAGGCTGCCCTCCAACATGTAGCGCAATGTCCCTTCTTCCCATCCGCCTGCCAGGGACAACCAGCCGGGGTGCATGTAGAAAACAACATTATCCAGATCCAGCGAGCGTGACGTACCCGCGGAATATTTCAACCTTCCACGGCCTTCAATAACTCCTTCCGATGGACCATACTCACTGTCTCCTAAAATTATTCCATCGGATACAACATTTATTTCGCCCTCAATCGAGGCTCCTCTGCCGGTTCCCTTTAACAGCAGTCTTGATCCATCTGTGAAGCGAACATTGCCCTCCAGAACCGGAACGGGCGAAAGGCTGAAGGAAATATCATAGGGGGCTTCCTCAATGAATGGATCGGGCATGGCAATCAGGAGGTTTTCCGTAATGATCCCGTCGACTGAACCTTCCGCCTCTATGAACAGTGGAGCCTCGAAGTTTTCTTTCACTCCGTGGCCAGTCACTGACTCGAGCGTGCGGCCGTCCCAGCTGAAGGCTCCCCCCTCCACACTCACCTGTCCCGATACAAGCACCGGACCCGGCCTCGACTCATCATTCCAGGTTCTTACCACGCCCGCGACCCTTCCGGCCTTTACATCCGACATTGGCTCCAGCACATCGTACAATCCACGGAGAGTCATCGAGGCGCGCCACGCGGACAGAAAGTCCGCTATGTCCATGTCGGCGGTAACATTGACGGAGAGTTCCACGCCGCGGCTGCCTGTAATGTCATGAAATATCAGGTCCACTTCTTCCACCGTTGATGATCCGGAACGAGCGGAAAGTCCTGGAAAAGACAGGCTCACGCCGGAAAGTTCAGCGGATCCGTTGACATTTTCCACGCGGTTTTCGTCATGGCAGGCGCCAAAACTAAGTTCCCTGAGCGATCCCCGGATTCTAAGACCATCAAGGAAATGCATGGATGTGAGATCGGCAAGTGTTCCATTGTAGTCAATATCAGTTATTTCCACGCTGCCATCCCTTATCTGCCTTCCAAGCAGAAGGGATAGCCAGTCCGGAAAGAGGTGAAGGGGGAGGAGATCGGCAATCCTTTCGTAATCGAACTCGGAAGTTCGGGCGGAGAACTTCAGGTCCCCGGCCCGGGTTATCTCTGAATGCCTGTATCCGGAGAGAATTCCTTCTCCCTTAATAGCCGCGACAGGCGAGTCGATCTCCAGGCCTTCGAGGCTGATTCTATCCCCTCTTGAATGGATGCCAAAGGACACCCTAACTGCCTTCATCGCATCCTTCCACCACGGCAGCATGAGCTCCTCGGCATCCATAACGAAGGAAAAATGATTTCCACGGCTCTCCTTCCTGACTTGTATGCTGGTCTCAGCACGACCCCGCAGTGAAGGGTTGACTTCACTCAACATGATGCTGTCGATAACAGCCCTTCCCTTCCACGCCCCTCTCTCTTTGGTTATATCGACGACTCCCGATCCCCCCCATAGAGAAGCGCTTGCATTAAGGCCGCCTTTGTTGAGCGACACCTCGATATTGTCTATCTTGACTTCCCCGGGGCCATACACAAAAAGCAGACTCCCCCTTTGGATGTCAATGGCGGGGAAGTACCCCTTGCCGCCGTTCAGGATCTCGAACAGGCGAGACGTATGGAGAATGCCCCGCGGAGTCTCGAATGCGAGGTGCTTAAAGGCGAATCTTCCAAAAACAAGGTGGGGGACTGACAGGCGGGCCCTGATTACATTGACGGCAAGGCGCATTCTTTCACCTCCGTCGATTTCCACATCCCGAAGGGTAACTTCAGCACCGTTACGTAAGGATAACGTCGCGCCTGAAAGTGAAACTTCAGCCTTAAAACGCTTTCCCATCCGGGCCGACAGTGTTTCAGCCAATTTTTCGGGGTCCATTGCAATCCAGGCACAGTAAAGAATTACCGACAGCATGGCAATTACGCATACGGTTCCAACGGCCAGGATTATCCTCAACCTGATTGTGTTCACATCGGCCCCTTCAGCTCCTTTTGACAATATCGAAGTCTTTGTTTCAAGAAAACGATATCCGAGCGGTTTGCCTGAATTTACTATAGAATCTTGATAATACAGGGCATCGTGAAAGTCAATTCCCAGGAACCCCTTAATCCGGCGTCCTGAGCGTCCTATGCGGCATTCTCGAAGATCCGCTCCTGTTAAGTCAGGTTTTCCAGGCGCTAAATAGGGCAGCCTACTTCGGAGGATTCAATAATCCCCCTATCCCATTAAGCATGGAGGCGGCCGGTACACGCAACCATCTCCCGGACTCACCCCTTTTTCATTGAAAACAGAGTCCATCCATGGTAGTCGCTCTAGATGTCTTTCCGCGGCGGTTGTACATGCCTGCCTGGAAGCGCTTCCCTTCAAGGTTCCGCCGGAGCGTGGTTTTTGTACGCCACTGCCGCGGCAATGCGAATCATGACGCATAGGGAGAGAGGACTGGTCGCGATGCCGTCCCGCGGTTGTTGCCGTGTCGAAAGAGGGATACGAAAAAACACGTGAGGAGATCCTCAAGGAGCGTGCCGAAGTCCTCAGCCGGGCCGGCAGGAACCTTTCCGATGTGCTTGACCGCCTGAAAACCTTGGATCTTTCCATCAACAGGAAAATTGACAGTGTCCACATAACGGCTCAAAGTGAGAGTGGCTGCCACGGCAAAGACATATACCATGAAATAATTGAAATCAATGAAGAGATTACCCTATACAACACAACCCGGGAACAGGCGCGGCTTAAATATTATTACCTTATCGTGACCAGGGAGGCCATGGGACTGCGACGTCACCAGTGGATCGAAGAGATCTACCGGATTCCTCCAAGAAAGAAGGCTTTGACGGGGTTCGATGGATAAATATAAAAATCAGAGGATCAAAATGGTTGCCAAGCAGATTCGGGCTCGGGGGATCTCCGACACGAGAGTGCTGGAAGCCATGGAAGAGATACCGAGACATCTGTTCGTCGACGAAGCCCTCCTGAACCAGGCTTACGCGGACAATCCTCTGCCCATAGGAGAAAGACAGACTATATCACAACCATATATCGTCGCCCTGATGACCGAATCACTGGAACTGACAGGATACGACAAGGTTCTGGAAATCGGAACAGGATCCGGATACCAGACCGCCATCCTTTCCCGGCTTGCCGACCGGGTTGTTTCCGTTGAAAGAATCGCTTCTCTGTCGTCAAAAGCCCGTAAAATACTTGACAGGCTTAAATGTTACAATGTTCTCACCGTGGTCGGTGACGGAACATTCGGCTGGAAAGACGAAGCTCCCTATGACGCCATCATAGTAACTGCCGGAGCACCTGAAATTCCAAAAGCTTATCTTGACCAGCTCGCGGTCGGTGGGCGGCTGGTAATTCCTGTGGGAGGTTCCAACAGTCAGAATCTCATGAAGGTAACCCGACGCTCAGGGGAAAAGGACGATCTGGAATACGAGGAACTGGGGGGGTGCCGCTTTGTTAGCCTCATCGGTGAACACGGCTGGAAAGGCTGACCCGCATTATGATACGGCGAATGTACGAATGGGTTCTTCACTGGGCTGAAACTCCTTACGGGGCATGGGCTCTTTTTTTCCTGGCCGTGGCGGAATCCAGTTTTTTCCCCATTCCGCCCGACGTTTTGCTCATTGCCCTCGCGGTGTCCATACCAAGCAAGGCCTTCAAGTACGCGCTGATATGCACTACTGGATCTGTCATCGGCGGCGTCATTGGATACGGAATTGGCTTCTATTCCATGCAGGCCATCGGTATGAGGATTATTGAGTTTTACGGTCTTGGCCACAAGTACGATTATGCTGCCGATCTTTACCGCAGATACGACGCCTTGACCATTTTCGTAGCCGGGTTCACACCCCTGCCTTTCAAGGTACTCACAATATCCGGCGGCGCCCTGAAAATTAATTTTTTTGTCTTTGTGGCGGCATCAGCAATGGGCCGGGCTACGCGTTTTTTGCTGGTGGGGGCGTTGATCTATCGGTTTGGTGACGATATACGAAATATTATTGACCGGTATTTCAACCTGATGACTATCATTTTCACTATCCTCCTTATCGGTGGATTTTTAATTCTATCGCGGTTACTATGACAACCATGTCGCACTTAATCATGTCACGCTTCACAGCACTTGCGCTCTGCCTGCTCTTTCTATGCTTAGGCTGCGCCACGACTGAACGAGTCAAGGGTACATACCACAGGGTTCAACCCAATGAAACACTTTCAAAAATAGCCAGGGAATACAACACAACACCGGAAGCGATAGCCAGAGCAAATAACATTGATGACATCAACGTTATTGAACGGGACCGCGTACTTTTCATTCCCCAGGCTGGAGCACCTTCCGCGCGCGATAGTGGTTACGGGACCGTTTCGGCCCCGCAAAAGCCTGCGGCCGAGGCTCTTCGGGAAAGGCCGATGGCCACGCCGACGTCGGAACCGGCGCCCAGGCCCGGAAGAGTAAGGGAAGAAACTCTGACGTCCCAGGAACTTCCCGGCCGCGTCACGGGGAGGGAACAGCAGGCCCCGGCGCCAAAAGAGACAGTTGCCGCTTCCCCTCCGAGAGAAGGTCCCCTCAGCTTTCTCTGGCCTTTCTCGGGGTCGGTCACGTCCAGTTTCGGTCCCCAGCAGGGCGGAACGAGAATGAACGGCATCTCCATCGAGTCGAAAACCCTCGCTCCCGTCAAGGCATCAGAAGAAGGTACGGTTCTGCACTCGGCTCCCATTAAATTTTACGGTGAAACTATCATCATACGTCACAGCAATAATTACCTTACCATATACGCGCAGCTGCAAAGCAGATCAGTTAAAACAGGCGATACGGTTTCCCGGGGAGACGCCATAGGGATGCCCGGAAAAAACGAGGACCAGGGAAATCACGGCATATATTTTGAAATGAGACGCAACAATCGGCCAATAGACCCTATGACCCTTCTACGGAAACGCTGAAGTCCAAATGCCGCTATGAAAGGATAAATCCTCTGACCTGAAAGGAATAATCATGAAGCTGACCGAAAATATCTACGTGTATGAATGGACCAATCCCTTCGAGAACAACTGCAACAGTTTTTATATAGGTGGGG
>JAQUQY010000034.1 GCA_028715865.1 Syntrophales bacterium | reverse complement strand
TCAGCTTCTTGCCGAACATCGTCACAGGGAGAGTGCCGTCTTCGGCCACGGGAATGGTATATGACTTAAAGCTTAGCTTTGTTATGTTTTCCGGCAGATCGTAGCGGTCATATATGAGCCAGTGGTTCATGGCGGCGGCAACAGGGCTGATCGATATATCCCTGTGGTCTGATTCGGGCAGGTTCATAAGATCACGGAACAGGGTGACAAGGGAAAACTCCTTTTCCATGCTTTTTAGTTTGTAAACCCAGCTCATGACCTTGCCGTCAACGATACGATTGCCTTCGGGAGTTTCCTTCACGGCATAGCCCAGGTCCCGGAAACGGGAGGGCAGATGCTGCATGTACTCCACAAGAGCAATGCTCCTGGTACCGTCCATTGGGGCCACGCAGGTGATCAGGGCGTCCACCAGCCCATCGAGTTCTCCCGACAGGATATCCAGGACTGCCATGAATCCTCCCTGGCAGAACCCGTTGAGAGTAACCGCCCTCCCATGGCGCTTTTTCACAAACTCACAGAACTGCTTTGTGTCCAGGGCGTCATCCTCACCGGTCATGCTCTGTACCGCCGCTGTAGTATTGATGTCCTTCATTACGCGGATGTAGGTGGGTATGCCCTGGTCAGCAAAGGCGTGCACATAGCTTCTCCCCTCATCGGGCAGAAGCGCCAGAATGTTAGCACCGAGAACATAGGGCGGGACGATCACTATGGGCTTGCCCTCTTTTCGTGCTGCTACGGACCTGCCCCTGGAAAAAACCTGGTAAAGAACAAAGCGGTCCGTTTCCGCTGTCTTTTCATACCCTCCGCTTTCGAAGTGAAATCCATATTGCGGTTTGATCGCCCGGATGGCTTCGGGAAAGCCGTAAACCAGCGCCTCCAGTTTTCGCGCCTGCGCCCTCGAGTACTCTCTGAGAGAGGGATTATTCCGGTCATGATGGGTATTGATCAGAGCCTGGAGAATCCGCTCACTTTCCTGAAGGCTGTATTCGTGAATGCTCTTCAAGGCGCCTGACATGCCCTTCTCCGCGACCTGTAGATTGAACTTCAGCAGCTCAAAATAATCCAGCATCGTTTCCGGAAGCGGTGTCCTTGTAATCTTGTCCTTTTCCCTGGACATGAAAGAATTGGCCGCCGTCCAGTAAGGGATCATGAAATCGTGCATATAGACAAGCAGGCTCAGCAGATAGAGCTGTCCAGCCTTCAGTGATTCCATAGCCGTTTCGGCGGCATACTCCCGCTCCGCTTTTTCCAGTTCAGCCAGGGACAGGGTCAGTTTTCCGCAGGCGGATGTGATTTCGGAGAAATGTGAGGGAAGTCTCAGCCAGTACCGTTGAGTCGTTGTCAAAAAATCAAAAGTGGCCTCCGTCAGAGTTCCGTTGACTTCGGCCACTTTTTCGCTGCAGTCGGCTACCAGGCGGTAAATTCGATCGTTAAGAGGCGAATTGATCATAGGTCCAGCAGGGGGCTTCCAGGGAAGCTCAGCCTTTTTTACCCTTTTCCGCTTCAGCAAAGAAACTTTCCACCTTTTTGTAGCTTTCATCGACGGCGGCCTTATAGTCGGCACAACCCTTTTTGTAGGCCTTGATCCAGTCGTTGATAGCCTTCTTGCCTTCCGCGGGCAGCAGGGGGTTCTGCTCCATCCAGGTGGACATCATTTTTTCCGTCTGCTCCTGAAGAACGGTCATGGCGTCAAAGGTGTTGTCAAAAGCTGTCTTGTTGAACTGAATCATCTGTTTCGCAATGCTCTTGGGATCCATCATGGTTTTCCTCCTTTTTTCCGGGCTTTCTGTCCCGGGAGTTTAGATGTCGCTGTGATTATTGTGATTAAGCGGTTTTATCAGCCTCAGCGGCGGCTTTAAAATATTCCTTCACTTTCTGGTAGCTCTCGTCGACGCTTTTTTTATAGATATCTCTGCCGCGCTTGTAAGCTGCTATCCATTCGTTGACGGCATCCTTCCCCTCATTTGGAAACCAGGGAGACTGCTGCAGAAACAGCCCTGCCATTTTTTCCGTCTGCTCCTGCAAAATGGTCATGGCATTAAAGCTGTTGTCGAATGTGGCCTTGTAAAACTCGGTCATTTGTCTGGCAAGCTTTGTCTGTTCCATAATAAATACTCAATCCTTTCTTTTTCGTATCGACTTTCGCTCCTGAATCTATAGCAGCCGCCCCCGCTTTGTCAAGCATTTTTATTGCGGTGCAACATAATTTTTTTAGATGCCGCGATTTTCAACATCATACTTAATCTTATATATCCATAAATATCAATATATTGCAAGAGGCGTCCGCCTTTCGGTGGCCCATGATGAAAAAATGTTGTTGCAATGCGGCAGCATGTTGTGTACGAATAGGGGTTAACAACAGAGAAAGGTACTGAAAAGCGGAGCACCATGAACAACAACACGCTGCGTCTAAAAAAATACACAAACAGACGCCTTTACGACACAGAAAAAAGCGCCTATGTTACCCTCGATGATGTGATGGAGGCTATCAGAGGGGGCAGAAGCATCTCCGTGGCCGAAGCCAAATCCGGCGAGGACGTGACCGCCTTCATCCTGACACAGATAATACTGGAAGAATCGAGGAAGAAAAACAGCCTCCTGCCGATCCCGCTTCTCCATCTGATCGTCCGGTACGGCGAAACCATTTTGAGCGAGTTCTTCGAAAAGTATCTCGAACAGACTATCAGAAATTATCTGAATTACAAGGCTATGGCCGATGATCAGTTCAAGAAATGGCTGAAGCTGGGAATGGATTTGTCAGCCATGACGGAAAAATCCATGTCCACGTTGCCCGTCTTCAGGCCTGTCCTTGATCCCTTCCGAAAACCAGATTCGCCCGCATCGGAAGACTCGTAGAAGCGAGCCCCAGCTGATTATTCGCTGATTGAGTTCACATACAAGGTGTGATATTCGTGGCGGTGAAGTGCCGTTGCTATTTTTGACCGTCTCTGGAAGAGGAGAACCGGCGGCAAGACCCTGGACTGTTTTAACGAAAGGGATGGGATAAACAGTAATATGAATATTGTTGTTGCCTACAGGAGATCGAAGCAATCAGTGAAAATGCTTGAAAAGGCCATCCATCACGCGATTTGTTTTGGAGGAACTGTTTACCTGGCGACCTCTCTCGAGGGAGGCTCCAAAGATGATGCCCAAAGTGTAAACGAAACAAGAGACGCCCTCAATCAAGCTAAAGAGTTCATTGAAAAGGAAGGAATTCCATGCGAAGCCAGCCTGCTGGTCCGCGGCCTTTCTCCGGGAGAAGATATCGTTGATTTTGCCCTGGAGAAGAAGGCCGACGAGATTATCGTCGGGGTTCAGAAAAAATCAAAGGTAGGAAAATTCCTTATGGGATCGACGGCTCAGCATGTTATCCTGGAGGCGCACTGTCCTGTAATAGCAATAAAATATTAGCCGGCGGGGGATACCCCCCTGGAACCGGGCGTTTCCGTCTGGTTTATACAGGCAACCAATGACTACTCTGGCCGATATATCTGGAGGTTGAAATTACCATGTACTGGAAACCGGAATTGGAAACCATGGAAAGGGATACCCTGGAAGCCCTGCAGCTGGAGGGACTGAAAAAAAGCGTCACAAGTGCCGCAAAGTCGGTTTTTTACGGGAACCAGTTCACGAAAATCAATCTTGACCCGTCTTCTGTATTGTCGCTGGAAGATATCAGGAAAATTCCATTCACAACCAAGGACGACCTCAGAGAAGCATGGCCTTATGGATTTCTGGCTGTTTCAAAGGATGAGCTGGTGAGAATGCATTCCTCATCCGGGACGACAGGCCGGGCCACCGTAATTTTTCATACCGCCCGGGACCTTGAGTCCTGGACCGATCTTTTGGCCCGCTCAATGTACATGGCGGGCATGAGAAAAACAGATGTTTTTCAGAACATGATGACCTACGGCCTCTTTACCGGCGGACTGGGCTTCCACTACGGAGCCGAGAAAATCGGGTCACTCACGATCCCCGTGGGGGCCGGCAACAGCAGGCGCCAGATACAGATCATGAAGGATTTTGAAACGACGGCCATCCATATCATCCCCAGCTACGCTCTTCACCTGTCCGAAATATTTGAGGAGATGGGCGTGGATCCCCGCAGGGACACGAAACTTCGCATGGCCTTCCTTGGAGCCGAACCCCACACGGAAAAGACAAGGCAGAAGGTGGAAGAATTTTATGGACTCAGGGCCTTCAATTCCTTCGGGCTTTCAGAAATGAACGGGCCCGGGGTGGCCTTCGAGTGCCAGTACCAAATGGGCATGCACCTCTGGGAGGATAATTTTTTCATGGAAATCATCGATCCCGACACCCTCGAAACCGTCGCCGACGGAATAGAGGGGGAACTGGTACTAACGACGCTAAAGCGCGAAGGCATGCCCATTCTCCGATACCGGACAAAGGATCTCACCCGGATAATACCTGAGCCCTGCCAGTGCGGAAGAACACACCGGCGCATCGAGAGAATCAAGGGAAGAACAGACGACATGATGATTCTCAAGGGCGTCAACATCTTTCCCATACAGATAGAAAAGAAGCTGATGGAAATCGCGGAGGTGGGAAACAATTTCCTTATCATACTCGAGCGTGACGGATACAATGACCATATGATCGTACGGGTCGAGGTTCTTAAGGATTTCTTTTCCGGCGATCTCAAGCAGCTCGAAGCTCTGAGGAAAAGAATTACAGCGGAGCTGCAGAGCGACATTCTTATAACACCCCGGGTTGAGCTGGTGGAACCGAACAGCCTGCCGAAAACAGAGGGAAAAGCCGTTCGCGTCATCGATAACAGAAAGGACTGAGTCTAATGGTTGCCTACCAGCTTTCTATTTTCGCCGAAAACAAACCCGGACGCCTGGCAAAGGTAACTTCACTCATGGCAGCCGGAAAAATCAACATTAGAGCCATTACCATTTCCAGCTCAGATGCCTTTGGCGTCATTAACATGCTCGTTGACGAACCTGACCGTGCCCACAAAATTCTGACTGAAGCCGGCTTGACGGTAAGCCTGAAGCCGGTGGTCGCCGTTGTAATACCCGACAAGCCGGGCGGACTGGACAATCTTATCCAGCTTCTGTCACGTGAAGAAATAAATATTGAAAACGCCTATGGGTTCGTGCTTGAAAGCTGGGAAAAGGCGGTTTTTGTCGTTGAAATCGACCAGATCGACAAAACCGTTGCCGTTCTGGAGGCGGAAAAATTCGAAACTCTCGACACGGAAGCCTTGTCGGCCATAGAACCCTTTCACTATATGAAGTACTGACAAAAGGCAGGAGGATTCACATGGCCCATAAAGATTCAGGAAATTATGCCGGAAAACATCCCCAGGGAGCCAAGCCTGACAGGGAAACGGCTGAAGCTCTCGAGTCGGTCTCCAGAGACGGAAAAATAAGCTGCGCCGCGGCGTTCACTGTTGTACGCGACCTTGGCCTGAAGCCCGGCGATGTGGGAATGACCATCGACCTCTTGGAATACCGGATTACCAAGTGTCAGCTGGGGCTTTTCGGATACGGCCCCGAAAGGGGAATTCTCTCGACCGCGGAAGATGTAAGTCCCAAGATGAAGCAGGCAATAGATAAGAACCTCCTGGATGGAAGGATATCCTGCGCGGCCTGCTGGGAAATCGCTGACCTTCTGCGTTGCGCCAGAAGGGACGTGGCGTCGGCCTGCGAAGCCCTGTCCATAAAAATTAACGCCTGTCAGCTGGGATCGTTCTGATTCGGGAGCTAATTCGGTTCCATCATTGAAGGGCGCACCACTTTCCGGAGGCAACAGGAGAACCATGACAAAAATGAACTATACCTGTGAAGATCGCATAGTAAGAATTACCTTTGATGACGGAAAGATGAACGTCATGAACTGGGACTTTTTCAGTGAATTAAACGAGTGCCTCGATCAGACCCTGGCTGACGGCGCCGGCGCGCTTATTTTCACGGGCAGGCCAGGCGTTTTTTCGGCCGGCCTTGACCTCAAGCTGATGGTAACCCTTGATCTGCCGGAACAGCTTCGGTTTCAGAAGACTTTCGCGGAGACAATGCTCAGGGTATACAGGTTTCCGGTTCCCACGATTTCGGCCTGCAGGGGACACGCAATCGCCGGCGGAGCCATTCTTTCATATGCCTGCGACCGCTTCATGGCAGCCGACGGCCCTTTTATGATTCAAATCAATGAAGTGGTCAATAAACTTCTGATACCAAGCTGGATACAGACTATCTGCAAATCATCCATTCCTCCGCAATTCTGGAAAGAAGCCCTGCTTCACTCGCGGGCCTATTCGCCGAGAGAGGCTTTCAACCGCGGAATAATTGACGACCTGGTCGATGAGGAGAGCAAAGTCATGGAGGCCGCCACAACGGTGGCCCTGGATCTTCTCAAGCTTGACGGCAGGGCCTATGGGCTCACCAAATCAATCATGCGGGTAGAAGATTCCGTCCGGGCAATGGAAACGTTCGACAGGGAATTGCTTGATTTTCTTCTCGGCCGATAGCGGTGGCGTGAGGAAGGAGAATTACAGGGGGTGTCTCCCGGACACCCCCTCTTTTTTCGCTAAAGTGGAATATTGTTGTGCTTCTTCTTAAGCCGGACTTCTGTCTTGTCTTTCAGGGCCTCCAGGAGCGCCGCGACCCTTTTTCTGGTATCGCGGGGCAGAATAATCTCTTCGATGATGCCCATTCCTGCGGCGAAATAGGGATTGTTGAACTGTTTTTCGTATGATGCCACCAGTTCCGCGCGCCTGGCCGCGGGGTCTTCCGCGCTTGAGATCTCGCGGCGGTATATGATATTGCAGGCGCCCTCGGCCCCCATAACGGCAATTTCCGCCGACGGCCAGGCCATCACATAGTCCGCTCCCAGGTTCTTGCTGCACATTCCGATATAGGCGCCGCCGTAATCCTTTCTTGTAACCACAGTTATCTTGGGGACAGTGGCTTCCGAGTACGCGTGCAGCAGCTTCGCCCCGTGCCTTATTATTCCCGCCCATTCCTGTTTGGTACCGGGCATGTATCCCGGAACATCTGAGAACGTGAGCAGCGGAATGTTGAAGGCGTCGCAGAACCGGATGAACCGGGAGGCCTTGTCAGATGCATCCACATCCAGAACGCCCGCTCCGAAACGGGGGTTGTTGGCGATGACGCCCACGGGCTTTCCCATAATTCGGATGAAAGCCACGATAACGTTTTTAGCCCACATCTCGTGGGGTTCAAAGATGACATTGTTATCGGCCACGGACATGACGACCTTTTTCATGTCGTAGCCGCGGGCCGCCTTGTCCGGAATAATTTCGTCTAGCTCGGGGCATTCACGGTCCGGGCTGTCCTCGCATTCAATTAAGGGAAGTGGGCCGTGGCAGCTGTCGGGCAGGTATGAAAGAAGATCCCTGACCTTCGCTATGCAGTCCTCGTCATTTTCCGTCGCGAAATGGCAGACTCCGCTTCTTGACGCGTGGCTCACGGCGCCGCCAAGTTCATCGTGGGTTACCTCTTCGCCGATGACGGCCTTTATTACATCGGGTCCCGTTATATACATGTAACTGGTATTCTTGACCATGAAAACCCAGTCAGTCAGCGCCGGCGAATAAACGGCTCCGCCTGCCGTGGGCCCCATGATCGCGGTGATCTGTGGAATGTAGCCGGAACCGATTGTATTCCGGTAGAAGATGCCGCCGTAGCCGTCCAGGGACGGGACTCCTTCCTGGATCCTGGCGCCTCCTGAGTCATTCAGGGACACGAAGGGTTTGCGGGCGTCCAGGGCCATGTCCATGACCTTCCAGATTTTTTTGGCGTGCATTTCGCCAAGGCTTCCGCCGGAGCTGGTGAAGTCCTGGGCCGCCGCGAAAACGGTCCTTCCATTAACCTTTCCAAAACCGACGATGACTCCGTCGGCGTTGATCTCCTTCTTGTCCAGGCCGAAGAGGGTCGAGCGGTGCTTGACGAAAAGCTGTATTTCCTGAAAAGTGCCCAGATCATAAAGCCGGTCGAGCCTCTCCCTGGCTGTCAGCTTGCCGAGTTCATGCTGCTTTTCTATCATCTTCTCGCCGCCCATTTTCATCAGGGCCTCTTTCGCCTCTTCGAACTCCCTGATTTTCGCCGCTGTTCCTTTTGGTTCTTCCGTACCCATTAATCCTGTTTCTCCTCTGAAAGGTCCTTATTAAAATCGACGGCAAGCGCCTCCATGAGACCAACCGCGATTTGTGGCTTGTATTATCACAAAAGATTTGATTTGCTCAAGCCTCCCCCGCCCGATGCGGGTTTTTAATAATCCGCGCAAAAAATGGGGTTCTGGTGCAATTATTATCTTGACACGGACAATGTATCCTGTTAGGCAGAGCGTTAGAAATATTAAGTATCAGAAGGTTAAAGCCATCGCCATGATTATCGAAAGTTCGGTAATAATTATCAGCATTATTATTCTCTCCTCTCATAGAGGGAGCCGCGCGATGGTTTGATCTTTGGACATAGAAAATTTTAACCGTTGCCGGCTCCCCGGCAGCGGTTTTTTTATGATTAATTAAAGCAATGTGAAGAGGGGGTGTTTTTGTGAAACTCAAGGGCGCGCAAATTTTAATTCGATCCCTGATGGATGAGGGCGTGGATACCATTTTCGGTTATCCCGGGGGCTCGGTTCTCGACATCTACGATGAACTGTTCAAGTCCCCCATGCGTCACATCCTTGTCCGCCATGAACAGGGAGCGGCCCACGCCGCCGACGGTTACGCGAGGGCATCGGGAAGAACGGGAGTCTGCCTTGTCACATCGGGGCCGGGAGCCACAAACACGGTAACGGGGATCGCCACGGCTTTTCTCGATTCCATTCCCATGGTAGTTCTCACTGGACAGGTGCCCACCCCCTTCATCGGAACCGACGCCTTTCAGGAAGCCGATATAACAGGCATCACAAGACCATGCACCAAACACAACTTCCTGGTGCGGAGGGTTGACGAGCTGGCCAAGACCATCAGGGAAGCATTCTACATAGCCGGCTCCGGCCGTCCCGGCCCAGTCCTTGTAGATCTCCCCAAGGACGTAATACAGGCCGTCACGGAATACAGGGAAGGTCCGACTTCCGGTTCGGGGAGGAAAACACCCGTTTACCTGCCCGATGCCGCGGACATGGAGCAGGCGGTGGAGATGATAAAGGCTGCCAGAAACCCCGTCGTTCTGGTTGGGGGAGGCGTAATCCGGTCTCAAGCCTCCGCGGAGCTTACCGAATTCGCCAGAAAAGTCAAAACCCCCGTTGCCTCCACGCTGATGGGGCTTGGGGCTTTCCCGGCAGACGATTCCCTGTGGCTGGGCATGGTGGGAATGCATGGAACATACTACGCCAACATGGCCGTAAGCAATACCGACCTCCTCATCACCATGGGGGTTCGCTTTTCCGACCGGGTGACGGGAAACATTTCGACCTTCGCGCCAAAGGCCAAGATTATTCAGGTAGACATTGACGCGGCTTCAATAAACAAGAATGTTCTGGTTCACCTTCCCATAGTGAGCGACTGCAAAACAGCTCTGGCCCAGCTGAACGGCATGCTGGGAAAAAACGGTCTTCAGGGAATCCGTGACATCCGAAGGGAATGGCTTGGAAGTATTGAAAAGTGGAAGCTGGAGGGCCCGCTTACCTATTGCCAGGGAGGGGCGATCAAGCCCCAGATGGTAATTGAAAAGCTCAACGGCCTGACGAAGCGCGACTCCATCATTACCACTGAAGTGGGGCAGAACCAGATGTGGACGGCACAGTTTTACCGCTTCACCGAACCCAACACTTTCCTGACATCTGGAGGGCTCGGCACCATGGGCTTCGGGTTTCCCGCCGCGATCGGCGCCCAGGTGGCCTTCCCCGACAGGCTGGTTGTGGATGTCGCAGGAGACGGCAGTATACAGATGAATATCCAGGAGCTTGCCACGGCTGTTAACTACGATCTTCCCGTCAAGGTTGTCATCCTCAACAACGGGTACCTGGGAATGGTCCGGCAGTGGCAGGAATTGTTTTATGAAAAACGCTATTCCCACACCAACATAAGCGGCCATGTTCCGGATTTCGTGAAGCTGGCCGAGGCCTACGGCGCGGTCGGGCTGAGGACATCGAAGCCCGAAGAAGTGGAGGAGACTCTCCTGAAGGGATTGGAGACGCCTGGACCGGTTATCATGGACTTTATAGTAGAAGCCGAAGAAGGTGTCTATCCCATGGTTAATCCCGGCGGGGCGCTGACGGAAATGCAGCTCTGCAGAGGCACGGGTCTATGAGGTTAAAGGACGTTTACAATTTTGTGTTGCCCCGATCCCGGGCTGGCGATCCCTATGAACCGGATGCCGTCCGTCGGTCAGTTTAGCCTGACGGAAGGTCTTTCCAAAATACTGAATGGATTAGAGAGGATATCTAAAGCATGGATGCTGCAGAACATACCATTTCCCTCCTGGTGAGAAACAGGCCCGATGTTCTGGCCCGGATATCGGGTCTTTTGAGCGGGCGAGGTTTCAATATCGAGAACATAAGCGCAAACGTAACCATGAATCCCG
>JAQUQY010000033.1 GCA_028715865.1 Syntrophales bacterium | reverse complement strand
ATAGTCCGAGTGGGATGAATTGAAGTTTGATGGCTTCGTAAAAAGTTACCGGATGCTTCGTTGGGCTTCATCCTTCGTCACTGCGACGCACCATTAGTGCGACTCATTCCTCAGGATTCGCCCGCCTCGCCTGCGGACCTTTTTACGAAGCCATCAAATCCTGATTTCCCGGGAAATCAGGATTCGATGGTTCCAGCGAGTTTTTAGTAAACCATCAAGTTTTAGCAAGGAGACTGATGTGGCCCGAAAGAGCTTTGGACCCCGGGGAGGCCGTATCCGCCAGGCGTCGACCGGGGTTAACAAGGGGAAGAGTGTCCGACCCCTGGACGAAGTCATCCGGGAAATGAAAGACAAGGTCCGTAAGCCGGAAGGACCTGATTACCGTGAGCGCTCCCTGGCCATACATGGCTTGGTATGCGCCAGGTGCGGGAGATCCTTTGAAGGGAAAGACCGCAAGCTGCTTACAGTTCACCACAAAGACGGAAACCATCAGAACAACCCCGCCGACGGCACTAATTGGGAAAACCTCTGCGTCTATTGTCACGATGACATCCACAGCCGAGGAATCCTTGGTGATTACCTGGAAGGATCCCGAGGCTCTACGCGTGGCGATGTTGTCTACCGGGACGATTCCGGTTCATCGGGATTCGGAACACTGGCCCATAAACTGGATAAATTGAGGAAAAAGAACTGACGATTCCGGCAAAGGCCCATCAAAGTGAAAGCTGGAAATATTCCAGAGCCAGTTAAGGATAAAGGCCTCTGAAAATCAGCTTTTCCTGCTTGTAATCGTAGTAAAGTTTGACACAAGCTGGGCTACCTGGCGTCGGCTTTTGCACTTAGGACATGCCGACTTTCCCTTTTCATGTTCCTTGAGGCTCCGAATTACCGAAAAATCCTTTTTACATTTCTTGCAGTGGTAGTCGTAAGTCGGCATTTTGGATTCCTCCTTTAAATTATTAATCCTGCTTAATTGTATAATATATAACCAAGACTTCACGACAAAAATATTAATCTCCGATACAACTTCACCCGCCGAAGATGATTTTCGCCCCCTCTCCGACGCTCTCCTGCTTTTCCCCTACTGAAAAACCGCAAAAGGCACACCGGTAATCGTATTTGTCTCCCTGCGGCAGAACAAGAAGCAGGCGCTTTCGTACCTGCACGGCTCGCCTGCATCTCGGGCAGTAGAGTTCCGTAGCGTCAAAATCATTAAAACTGCTTCTTCTCACTTTCAATGGGCTCCTTCCAATTCACCAGCTTTCAGAGTAGGGGAATCTCCGGCATAGACAGGGCGGCCTTTAAAATATTTGTAGACTCCATAGGACAAAGCCGTCATTGGTCACTGTCGGGTATCTCTTCGGCGTTTCGCAACCAGACAACGGCCTCGCTGTCGCTGGGAGCACGGTAATCTCCACGGGGCGAGAGGGAACCGCCGGAACCAATTTTGGGACTGTTTGGAACACAGCTTCTCTTGAACTGGCTGATTTTAAAGAAGCGAATGAGATATTCCATTATCCATCCCTTTATTTCCCCTATTGTGTATTCATTTCTCCGGTGCTCCGGTACGTCGGGCCAGGTTCCGGTTTTCTTGTCCCTCCAGGCACAGTAAGACATAAAGGCCACCTTCACTGGCAAGTAGCCGTAACGCGTGATGTAGAAATTATTGAAGTCCTGAAGTTCATAGGGACCTATCACGTCCTCTGTCATCTGGGTAGGTTCATGTTCTGTACTTCCGGGAATAAGCTCGGGACTGATTTGAGTCTCAAGTATTTCCATTAGCACTTCCGTTGTTTCCGGTCCGAATCGGCTTGAGGAAGCCACCCAGCGGATCAGGTGGGTTATTAGGGTCTTTGGAACACCGGCATTGACGTTGTAGTGGGACATGTGGTCCCCCACGCCGTAAGTGCACCAGCCAAGGGCCAATTCGCTCAGATCGCCGGTGCCGACAACCAGGGCATCCCTTAAATTGGCTATCCTGAAGAGATGCGACGTACGCTCTCCGGCCTGCACATTCTCGAAGGTTATATCGTAGTCGTCTTTTCCCTCGGCGTAGGGATGACCAATATCCTTCATCATCTGCAGGCAACTCGGCTTTATATCAAGCTCGTTCGATTCTACGCCCAGGGATTTCATCAGTCTGATAGCGTTTGCATGGGTTTTACGGGAAGTAGCGAATCCCGGCATGGTATAGGCCTTGACGTTGGACCTGGGCAGGTCAAGCAGGTCCATGGTGCGGGCAGCTACTAGCAGGGCATGACTGGAGTCAAGTCCGCCGGAAACACCTATTACCAGGTTTTCTATGCCCGACGATTCGAGACGCTTGGCCAGTCCCTGGGTTTGTATATTAAAAATCTCGTAACAACGGAGATCCCGTTTCTCCGGTTCAGGAGGAATGTAGGGAAACCTTGAATACTGGCGCGTCAGAAGCATTTTCCCCCTTGGGATATCAACGGGAAATGACACTGTTCTGAAGCGCGGTGACCGCTCCCGCCATATTCCCTGGTTCTGGGCGAAACTGTTCATTCGCATCCTCTCCTGGGACAGCCGGTCAAGGTCAATATCGGCGCAGACTATCTGAGGCTCCCTGGAAAAACGAACGGTTTCAGCCAGAAGCGTGCCGTTTTCGTAAATGAGACCCTGTCCGTCCCAGGCCAGATCCGTGCTTGATTCACCAAAACCCGCCGCCGTGTAGAGATATGCCGCTATGCAACGGGCTGACTGTCCTGAAACCAGGGTATGGCGATATTCTGCTTTGCCCACAGTAATATTTGAGACAGAGAGGTTTCCAAGTACAGTTGCTCCGGCAAGAGCCGCCATGCTGGAAGGGGCCACGGGCACCCAGAGATCCTCGCAGATTTCTATAAACATTGTAAAATTCTCTATGTTTGATACATGGAATAGCAGGTCGGAACCGAAGGGAACCTGATCCTGTCCGCAAAGGGATATATATTTCGATATGGCTCCATTGGCGGGTGTAAATTGCCGAAATTCATAGAACTCACGATAATTTGGAAGGTAGGATTTAACTGCCGCGCCCAGGATTTTACCCCGGTAAAGCACAACAGCGCAGTTGAAAAGAAGGCTGTCGACTTTCAAAGGAACACCAACGACAAAAATGAGGTTGAGGTCCGCCGTTTTTTCCAATACGCGGGAGAGAGCGTTTTTTGTGCCGGCCAGAAGAGCTTCCTGGTGAAAAAGATCCTCATTCGAGTATGCCGATAAACCCAACTCCGGGAAAAGCGCGAGAAGAGCCCCTTCACTCTCGGCTTTTAGGGCCATGTCAATCGTAGCCGCGCCGTTGAAGTCAGGATCCGCTACTCTCACCTTCGGGACACATATTGCGGCCCTTACAAAACCGTGCCGGTAAAGATTGAAGAAAGAGTCAACCTTCATGATCTCCCCCAATTACCCGTAACTATTCCCTATTAATCATACAAATACTTGACCTGACTGTCTTTGTCAATAACGTTAACACCTTCCATAGCCAGCATTTTCAAGTATTTCATGTTTTATTATCTGATTTGAAAAAATTCCGTACACGAAGAACCATAGTTCCAGGTTTTCAGAGAGGATGACAATGTTTAATGATGCTGAGCTTTAAGAAAGGCACGTAAGCTCAGCGGGCTATCCATGTATCCATGCGGTGAGCCTCCCTGGAAACCCATTCTTCTGACCGCCGCAGGTACAGAAAATAAGCGAAGAGCCGCTCCATGGTTTTCATGATCACCTCGATACAGCCTATCCTGTCCAGAACCCGGCCTTCCTTTTCCATTTCACCTTCCTCATCTTCGAAGCTTGAAGGAAGTTTCACAGACTGAAAGAGAAATCCATCGGCCTTGAATGTAAATTCCCATTCGTCGCTTCCCACACCCATCTTAATGCGGGCTTCCCTGACTTTCTTGCCCGCCCTGAGGGCTGCCTTACCCTCGGAAAGATCGGCGTGAAGTCCGCTGCAAGTTACCGTTTCCGAATATTCCCCCTGACCCGATTCGAGAACGATTCTCCGGAGAAACTGTATCTCTATATCACCCTGGCCCGGGATAAGAATCGCTCCGTTGCGCTCTTCACTCTTGAACCAAAGCCATGTCAGAAAGTCACGGCCCATAAACTCAAGTTTGCTTTGTTCAGGTTCCATGAAAATATCTCCTGTTTTGACTCTTAGATTTTGGCGCCCCTTGAGAATGGAGCTAGTCCTGATCTGCGCCCGAAAAAGGGATTTCAAATCCATTATGCTAAATGCCAGGTTCAGGCCGAGTCTTTTTTCAGCACCGCCGGTGACTGGACTACATTCCCGTCCAGGTAAGATGGATCCCATGGGAAGAAGGGGACGAGGCTCATGGAGAAAGTGCGTTTGAAGAGTTCTTCAAAATCTTCGGCTACTTTCTCTGAATGAGATCCAAAAAGCAGCCACCCTTCAAACAGAGCCCAGCAGGCTTCGTAAAAGGAGGGAACAGGGAGAATCGACTTTAAAAGGTCGGCCTTTACAGTTTCCTTTAATTCAAGGCGCTGTTCTCTAAAGAGTTTTTTAAGGCCCTTTGCCTTCATGTATCTCTGCTCCGCTTCCATTGTTCTTATCCGAAGCAGCGCGGGCGGAAGAATTTTCCGGTCCACTCGCAGGGAAAAAAGGGCATAGTCGCCGAACTGGTAGTTGGCATATTCAAAATCCGTATCAAGCACATTCTGGATGCTCGTCCACCCCATTATCTTTTCATCCGACCCCTTGGCGTGACCATTGAAGGAATGCATCTTGATCTGCCCGTCAAAAAAAGATTTAAAGCCCGGCGGGCTGTCTCCCACGACACGGTACCTTCTGAATGTTACATATCCTTTCAAAAATCCCATAAATTAAGCTCCTTGAAGCTATAAAATCTTGAATATAAGCCGTCTAATCGGGGTTGATTTCTTTCAACTCTCAAATGTCGTTTCCGTTGCATTTCTGAATCGCAAACCACCGTTTCTTAGATTCGAAGAGAGGAACCTATCCCACAAGGACTTCGGCATTGTCAAGTTAAATGCCTGATCCTGACAGCCCAGTTTATACCGGCATTTGCGAATAGACAGCCTCTATATTTTATGATAGGAATTTACCAAAATCGGCACAGGTACATCAGGGCTCGGAGACGGTTCACGGTTTAACCGGGAAAAGGAGCTACTTTGCTGGAATGAATATAAGACGAGTGGGCATTATCGCGAACACGGGCAAGGAAAACGCTGCTCAGGATTCCCTTGAGCTGGGCGAATGGCTTTCAAAAAGGGATGTGACCGTTTTTTTTGAAGAAGAAATTGCCGGCGTTCTTCATGGAGTCGAGGGCTTTCCGGCCTCTGAGCTTCCCGGAATGTCTGACATGATCGTAGTATTCGGTGGAGACGGCACACTGCTTAGGGCGGCTCGGGCCGTCCAGGGACATGATGTTCCCATACTCGGAATCAACCTCGGCGCATTCGGGTTCATGACGGTGGTTAATCTGCACGAAATGTTCGATACCATGGACCTTATATTGAAGGGTGAATACGGGACATCCAAACGAATGCTTCTTGACGCTTCCGTCCATGGACATCATTTTTCCGCCCTGAACGACGCGGTCATTAACCGGGGAAACCTTTCCCGTATGGTAAACCTGGAAACCTTTGTGGATGAAAAATACCTTGCGACCTTCAAGGCCGACGGCCTTATTATTTCAACACCAACGGGATCAACCGCGTATTCCCTTTCCACGGGCGGCCCAATCGTGTTTCCTGAACTCGACTCTATGATTATCACACCTATCTGTCCCCATACTCTGACTAACCGTCCTATTGTGGTCCCCCCCGAATCTTCTGTCAGAGTAGTTCTCTTCACCCGGGAGGAGGGAGCAACGGTAACCCTGGACGGCCAGGATTCACTGGTCATGAAATCAGGTGACGCGGTTACGATAACAAAATCAAGGCACTCCATTGATCTTGTTGTTTCTCCCAACAGGGATTACATGGAAGTGCTGAGGGGCAAACTCGGATGGGGCGGCATGCCCTGAGCGCCATGCTTAATGAACTGTATATCGAAAATTTTGCCATCATCGATTCCCTGAGGATACAGTTTTCCAAAGGAATGAACGTCCTCTCCGGAGAAACAGGCGCCGGTAAATCCATAATTGTTGGAGCCGTGAGCATGCTTCTTGGAGACAGGGCCTCTGGAGACATGATTCGATCTGCGGCGGATACGGCAGTAGTCGAGGCACAATTCGATCTGCGGGACAATCATGAAGCGCGGAAGATACTTGAAGAGCTTGACATGGAAGAAGATGGGGAACTTGTTATCAAGAGGGTTATCAGCCGTTCCGGCAAGAACAGGATTCTCGTAAACGGAAGGCTTGCCACGGCAGGAATGCTGTCTTCCATAAGCGAAACCCTGGTCAATATCTGCGGCCAGCACGAACACCAGGTTCTCCTTAAAAGAGACAATCATATCGACATTCTGGATGAATTTGCCGGTCTCACTAAAAAACGGGATAACTACTCTCAAATCTATGGAGAACACCTGGAAATCGAAGGGGAACTTGAAATGACCACTTTGGCTGCCGTGGAACGTTCAAGGCGTGAAGAGTTGATAAGGTTCCAGCTTGATGAAATAGACAAAAGCGGCATCAGGGCCGGTGAAGACAGGGAGCTTGCCGATGAAAAAAGACTGATTGCCAACGCCGGAAAGCTTCGGGAGCTCGCGGGTAATTCATACGGAAGCCTATACGGGAGTGAGGGCTCTATCCTGGAAGAATTGGACAGAGTTCGTGGCATGACCAAAGAAATCCGGAGCCTGGATTCCGGAATTCCCATCGATGAGGGGGCGCTTGATTCGATTTATTTCACCCTTGAAGACACGGCGCTTAGCCTTAGAGACTATCTTGGGGGCATTTACCACGATCCCGGGCGGCTTCAAGAAATTGACGACCGGCTCGAACTGCTGGGCATTCTCAAAAGGAAGTATGGGGGTTCTCTGGAAAGTATTCTGGAAAAAAAAGAGAGTCTCGCGGAAGAACTTGAATCAATGGAACATATTGAGGAAAAAATTAAAGGCCTGAAGAGGACCGTTGACATTAAAAAATCCATGCTTGAAAGCATGGCCGCGGATCTGTCAAAACAGAGAAAGGAGGCGGCCCGAGCACTGGAAAGGGCCGTAAAGGCTGAATTAAAAGACCTGCGTATGCCCAATACAACCTTTGCCATCATTTTTTCTGAAAATAATGCCGCGCTTCATGGTAAAGGTTTCGATCATCTGGAGTTCTACCTCTCCACCAATCCGGGGGAACCGCTCAAGCCTCTGAACCGGGTCGCTTCGGGGGGAGAGCTTTCCCGAATCGTGCTTGCCCTCAAAAAGGTGCTGGTACGCGACGGTTCAGCGGAGACGGTCATCTTCGACGAAGTGGACAGCGGCATAGGGGGAGCGGCCGCTGAAATTGTGGGAGCCAAGCTGAGGGATATCTCACAGCGTCACCAGGTGCTCTGCATAACCCACTTGCCCCAGATAGCCAGCTTTGCCGGCACACACTTTCTGGTAGCCAAGGATGTGGCCGACGACAGGACAATGGCCCTGGTAAAGACCCTGAACGAAGGCGAACGCGTCGAGGAAATCGCCCGCATGCTTGGCGGTGTTGAAATGACGGAAAAGACCAGGGAGCATGCCCGGGAGATGCTTCGAGCCTCTCAAGCGTGTTGATCCACCTTTTAATGATTACATCATAATATTTCGAGGAACATGCTCAATGCTGAGAAAAGCAAAAATCAGCGATGTTAAATATATTCACAGGATGATCAATAACTCGGCATCCCGGGGAGAAATGCTTCCTCGATCACTCATGGAGTTATACGGTTACCTGCGGGATTATTTCGTCTTCTGCCTGGATGACGGTAAAACCGTGGTAGGCGTTTGCGCCATGCATATATTCTGGGAGAATCTCGCCGAGGTACGTTCACTTTTTGTGCTTCCCGAATACCGAATGCGGGGAATAGCCACCAAGCTTGTGGAAGCCTGCGTGTCCGACGCGATCACTCTCGATCTCTATCGAATATTCACCCTGACTAACCAGGAAAAATTTTTCAAGGAAATTGGATTTGTCGATGTGGACAAGAGCACCCTTCCAGAAAAAATCTGGACAGAGTGCATAAAATGTCCGAAATACCCTGATTATTGCGATGAAATACCCCTTATTATCGAACCCTGAACATGAGAGGTAGAGTCGTGCCGTTCTTTCACCATTACCGAAGCAAAAGAAATCAAACAAGTATTTTATCCAGGTCACTTGCGGCAACCGTTATTGTGAGCATGATCTTCGCCTTCTCGGCAGGATGCGCCAAGAGGCCAAGGGTGCTGCCAACTGATGAAGCGAGGGAAACGGAATATCTTGTCATAGTCGAAGCCGAACGGTGGCCGACTTTTACCGATGACATGGACTGGGATTCCCTGAAAGTCGCCGTTGACCGCAGCATAATATACTATAATCGCCTTCCCGAGAATCGTACCTTTCGAATGGGTAATGAAACCTACAGTCTTCAGGAAATGAAGGACTCTTTGTTTCTGCTTCGTGATATGCTGGAGTCGAATCCAACCAGTGAGGATTTGCGTGAACGGATGCGGCGGAAGTTCGATCTTTATCAGAGCCTGGGAAGAAAAGGCGACGGCAGTGTTCTCTTTACGGGCTACTACGAGCCTATCCTGAGGGGATCACGCAATAAAACTGAACTTTACCGATATCCCATATACCAGACGCCCGATGACCACACGGTGATCCACCTTGGCCAGTTTCACAGCAAGTATGAAGGCGAGAGGATCGTTGCCCGAATTGATGACGGAGTGGTTCTGCCATATTACACGCGCGGCGATATAGACATAGGGAGAATCCTTGATGGACGGGATCTGGAGATAGCATGGACCGACGATCCTGTGGATCTATTTTTTATGCATATACAAGGTTCGGGAACCATCGCCTTTGATGATGGAGACTCTATTCAGGTAAGCTACGCACAGGCCAACGGAAGACCTTATCGAAGTTTGGGACGTTTCCTCGCTCAAAAGGGAATCCTCACCATGGCCGAGGTTTCTCTCCGGGGCATAAAGAACTACCTGCACAACTCCGATGAGATGATGCCCATACTGGCCCACAATGAAAGTTACGTGTTTTTCAGGGTCGTCGATGAGGGTCCCAGGGGGGCGATCGATGTCCCTGTTACGGCTGGTCGAAGTATCGCCACTGATCCCGCCTATTTCCCCAGGGGCTCTCTTGCTCTTATTTCCGTGAAGTACCCACAGTTCTCCACCACCGGTGAAATAGAATCCTGGAAGCCATTCTGGCGTCTCGTTCTCAACCAGGATGCGGGAGGCGCCATCAAGGGTCCGGGACGGGTGGACCTGTTCTGGGGTACCGGCGATGAGGCGGGACTCTCCGCCGGATACATGAAAGAATTCGGACAGCTGTATTTCCTGGTACAAAAACGCTGATCATAAGCCGCCTATGGACTGAATAATCCTTTGGTAATTCATGATTCAGCAAGACAATAGAGGAGCCATCCTCAGCGGCAACAGATATCAGTATATCCCGCCGTGATCCCTCTTTATTTTTTCGCGGTTAACCTCCCCTTCTTCAGTCAGGGGCAGGGAATCTACGAAAACAACTTCTTTGGGTTTTTTATACCTGGCGATTTTCACCGCCACGTGGTCGATAAGTTCCCGGGGGGTGATTTCGATCCCGGGCTTAAGTACGCACACAGCCTTTACGGCTTCGCCCCATACATCGTCTGGAATGCCGAAGACACACACCTCAGCCACGCTTCCGTGGCTCATAAGAGCGAGTTCAACTTCGGCGGGATAGACGTTTTCCCCTCCCGGCTTTATCAGCTCCTTATGCGCCTTGCGCTTTACGTACCAGAGATAACCGTCTTCATCAAAGCGCCCAATGTCACCGGTGTGGTGCCAGCCGTTTCTGAAGGTGTGGGCCGTTTCTTCCTCAAGACCCCAGTATCCTTGAAAAACCGTGGGTGATCGCACACAGATTTCCCCGGCCTCCCCACGGGGAATTTCGCGGTCGTAATCATCAAGAATGGCAACTCGGGTCAGTAGAGAGGGCCTGCCGGCGCTTCCTGGCCTTTCTACCCTGTTGCATCCCGTTACGGCCAGGGCTTCTGTCTGTCCGTAAGCGCTGTAGAAGGAAGCCCCCGTGGCGTGTGATAGAAAACCGTCGATGGAATCGGGGTCTTCAATACCTCCAATTGATCGAAGGGAGGTAAGGCTGCGAGGTACTCCATCCTGTTCCTGTAGAAGCATTTTCAGCATGGGGGCGAAGGAACCGAAAATAGTTACCTTCTCCTCTTCCAATAGCCTCAACGCTTCAGGGGCCTCGAAGCGCTCCATTATAACGTTTTTTCCGCCCCCATGCAGGACTGTCATGACCGTCGCCAGGGCGGCTATGTGAAAGAGGGGAAGCATGCATAGGTGACTCGCGATATCCCCAAAACGCTGTTCAGCAAGGGCCTGAATAGTAATGGCGATAATATTTCCCTGGCTTAGAAGAGCTCCCCGGGGACGGCCTTCAACAGCGGCTGTGTGCATGATTACATATCCGTCTTTACGGGAAATATCTTTTTCTAT
>JAQUQY010000032.1 GCA_028715865.1 Syntrophales bacterium | reverse complement strand
CTTCGCTGTTCCAGAATGGTAACGGGGGCGGGAAGCGCGCCGGCCCTTAGAACAATCGCTAGATCGCGGGCTTCTTCCGTGGAAAAGGATCCCGTTATCTGGGCCTGGCCGCCGGCTATCCTTTCCTGTATGACAGGGGCCGAGTGAACAACACCGTCAAGAACAATGGCGAGTCGCTTCTTCACATGCTGCCCTGTTATTCTTTCAAAATCTCTGGCGCCTTGGGAATCAAACTTTATCGAAACGTAAGGTTCCCCAAAACGCCCTTCTATTGCCACCCTTGCGTCCTCGAGAGAATCTCCCGTCATCAGAGCCCGCGAATAGAGAAGGTAGGGAACTCGGGTACGATCACCCGATATGCGGTCAATCCTGGTTCCATAAAGAATTTCGTTGCCCGGAGGAATGTTGCCCCGAAGGGCTTCGTCCAGACTGTATTCGTCATTTACCAGCTTGAATTCCAGGAGCGCCGTTTTTCCTATCAGGTTTATGGCGCGTTGGGGATCATCGATTCCGGGAAGCTGAATAAGAATACGGTCACGGTCCTGGGGAATAATTTGTGGTTCCGTAACGCCGAACTGATCCACTCTGTTACGTATTGTTTCAAGGCTTTGCTCTAGGGCAAACTTTTTAATTGTTTCAACCTGAATTGCATCAACCGTAACTGAAACCCGCTCCATTCCGTCGGCAATGCGCGATGAGGTGATTTTGAGAGTGGGAAACCGGTCCTTAAGCAAAATCCTGAATCGGTCAGCCGATTCTTCGTCAGGCAGGGCAATGATAAGAGCGTCTCTTTCCGTCGATTCCAGCTCTCTGAAACGTATCCTCTGTTCCATGAGCAAGTCCTTGAGATTATTGCCGAGACGCTCCAGAGAGCTTTCCACCGCGCGATGGGTCTGCACTTCCAGTATAAGGTGCATGCCTCCCTGAAGATCCAGTCCGAGTCGGATCGTTTCGCTGGGAAGGTTGTTCTTCCAGAACCCGGGTATCCTGTCCGTCAGCGAGGGAGTAATGAAAAAGATCGCGGCGACGCTTACCGCGACGGCAATGACTATCCTCAGCCTGATATTTCTGTCAAACATCTATGGATTCCTTCCTGTCCCTGCTCCTGATTCCGGGAATCGTCAACTTAAGTGGCCGTTATTCCCAATAAAGTAGCTTAGGTTTTGGTTCGGGCTCTTGTATCTAAACTCCTCAAAAGGATATTTTCAACATTGTGCGGCACTGGTACCTTGTAACTCTTTAACTGACGCAAGGAATTATTCTTAGTCTTCATTCGTAACTCAACATTCGCGATCATTACTTGCGAATCTTCGCCCGTTACACGGCACTAGGAAGTCTTCGGTACGGTTCCGCTGCCTTCGGCCAAAGCGGCGATGGCATTGCGGGCAACCTTGATTCTTGTTTTTTCGGCGATTTCCAGCGTAACGGTCTGTTCCGTCAAGGCTGTGATTTTACCGTAGATCCCGCCAGTGGTTATCACCGAATCGCCGTGGTTGAGATTGGCGATCATTTCCCGCAGTTCCTTCTGTTTTTTTTGCTGGGGACGTATGAGAAGAAAATAGAAGATGGCAAACATTGCCACCATAAGGAATATAAAACTTAAATCTCCCGCTCCACCCTGGCCTCCAGCCCCACCCTGGCCCCCAGATCCCATCGCATAAGCTATACCGGTCATTATCCCTCATCCTCCTCTTGGTTTGTTCTATAGGTTTCCAGAAAGCTCTTTCGAAAGGCCCCGTAGGCTCCTTCCCTTACCGCCGACCTTATTCCTCTCATAAGGGACACATAAAATGTTACGTTGTGTATAGTATTCAAAACAATCGCCAGGATTTCCCTGGCGATAAACAGATGTCTCAGATAGGACCTGCTGTAGTTACGGCAGGTGTAGCATCCGCACTGATCATCCAAGGGGCTGCCGTCATCCCGGTATCGGGCGTTCTTTATAACAAGCTTTCCTTTCTTTGTAAACAACATTCCATTACGGGCGTTACGCGTCGGCATGACACAGTCAAACATGTCAATGCCCAAGCCGACACACTCCAGAATATCTTCCGGAGTTCCGACACCCATAAGGTACCGTGGTTTTTCCGCCGGCAGGAGTGGCGCCGCGAAGTCTACTGTTTCATAAAGCAGTTCCTTAGGTTCTCCCACACTGAGCCCGCCAAGGGCATAGCCGTCAAAACCAATATCCGAGATGACTTCTATTCCCCGCTTCCTAAGAGAGGGATGAACGCCTCCCTGGGAAATTCCGAAAAGCGCCCTCCCGGGTGAGCGGCGGGTTTTGGCGCACCGGTCCGCCCATCTTAGCGTCAGGGCAAGGGATGATTCCACCTCGTTAAAAGACGCCGGATAGGGAGGGCATTCGTCAAGACACATCGTGATGTCAGACCCCAGGGCTTCTTGAATGGCCATGCAGGTCTCGGGCGTCATTACATGGGACGAACCGTCAATATGGGATTGAAACGCGTAGCCTTCCTCGGTCCTTTTTCGCAGAGCGCCAAGGCTGAAAATCTGGAACCCCCCGCTGTCAGTCAAAATGGGCCCCGACCAGTTCATAAACTTGTGAAGCCCTCCGAAACGTGCGATCAAATCATGGCCGGGCCTCAGATAAAGGTGATAGGCGTTGCCGAGGATGATTTCGGCGCCCGTTTCCCTCACCATGTCAGGCGTAAGGCCCTTGACGGTTCCCTGGGTTCCCACGGGCATGAAAACCGGTGTATCGACGGTGCCGTGAGAAGTGTGAAACAAACCCGTACGAGCCCTTGATGAATGGTCCTTTCCTGTGAGATGAAAGTTAAAGGGCCTGGCAGGATGCCCTTCTCCGGCATTTAAAAGTATCTGTCTCGTCATTTCAATTGCATGTCCCATGTACTTTTTATTAAGAGGATGGCCGTACGGCCCGCTAAAGTATCAGCATGCAGTCTCCGTAACTGTAGAAACGAAAATTTTTCTCGATGGCCATTCTGTAGGCCCTTTTCATAAGATCCGTACCGCCGAATGCGCATACGAGGAGAAACAGCGACGAAGCGGGCAGGTGAAAGTTCGTCAGCATTCCTCCCGTTGCCCTGAATTGAAATCCGGGAAAAATGAAGAGGCCGGTTTCGCCCTCTCCAGGACTTACCTCGCCTGTTTTCAGCGCCGCGGACTCAATGGTCCGCACCGATGTGGTTCCTACGGCAATGACTCGACGGGCTTCCCGTATGGATTCAGACGCTTCTTCAGAGAGGCGGTAGCGTTCAGGCTCCATAACATGGTCTTCCACATCCTCAGCTTCCACAGGAAGAAAAGTCCCGTATCCCACGTGGAGCGTAACGTATACGATCCCAACCCCCCTGTTTTTCAATTCCTCCAGAACCTTCTCCGAGAAGTGGAGTCCTGCCGTGGGCGCCGCGATGGAACCCGGCACCGAGGCATAAATAGTCTGATAACGTTCCAGATCGCTCCGCCGAAGGCCGTCCGCTGAAGCACGCTTGATGTAGGGAGGAAGAGGAGCGGCGCCGAAGGAGGACAAATAACTGTTGATTTCTCCCTGCACATGGAAATCGATGATCCACTTTTTTTCATCGATCCGTTGAACCACATCGCCCCAGGCGCCGTTAGTCAAATTTATCCGCATGCCTTTTTCCACCCGCTTACCCGGACGAAGCATAACTTGCCAGCGGGTTCCTTTATCCTCCCGCCCCAGCAAAAGCATCTCCACCCGCCCTCCAGTTGACTTTCTTCCCCAAAGGCGGGCGGGAATAACCCGCGAGTCATTCAAAACCAAAACATCCCCATCGCCAAAAAAACCTGGAAAATCAGAAAACCTCAGACATTTAATTTTTTCTACATTTCTTTCGATGACCATCATGCGAGACTGGTCCCTGGACGCACAGGGTTCCTGCGCGATTCGGTCAGGAGGCAGGCTGTAGAGAAAGTCTTCTGTTTTCATTGTGAAAATTTGTCGAAGATAAGCAAAAAGATGTTGAAATGTCAACAGATAATATAAGAGGCTCCGGTTATGGCCTGAACCGGGGTTGGTTGATGTAAAGATTCCCCATGATCCCTTGAAAGGAACATTACATGAGTTTAGGCGGTTTCAGAAGGGATTACGGCTATCGTTATATTTGAATGCTCAGGATCTTCCAAAATATATAAGGATAACACCTATCATGATGCTTACAAATCCAATGGTTCTGAGTGTCGACGAGGGCATCTCAATAATTTTCGACAGGTAAATTTTAATGCGATCGGGAAATGTAAAGTAGGGCAAGCCTTCGATGATGAGAACCAGGCCAATCACGCATAATAACAATTTCATTTAATATCTCCTGGCTTAAGCAAGCTTTTAGATAATTCCCACAGCCTGTCCATGTCGCCCATAGTTGCCGACTTCAGGGTTTTGCCCTCTTCAGCAATTTTCTCAGCCATAAAGGAAAATCTTTCGACAAACTTTCTAACAGTTCCCCGCAGGGCGCGGTCAGGATCAACATTTGCGTGTCGGCACAGATTGACCACGGAAAACAACAGGTCCCCCATTTCTTCTTCAATTTTTACGGCATCCCCCAGAAGGAGGGATTGACGGATTTCTCCAATCTCTTCAAGAACTTTTTCCAGGACACCCCCGGCATCGCGCCAGTCGAATCCGACACGGGCGGCCCGGGATGAAACTTTGAAGGCACGCCTAAGTGCCGGCAAAGACCGTGGTACGCCCTGAAAAATTGAATCCTCTTTTTCTCCGTCCTCCCGTTCCCGGCTTTTAATTAGTTCCCAGTTCTTCCTGATTTCATCAACCGTTTCTACCTCAAGATTTCCAAAAACATGGGGATGGCGCCGAATCATCTTATCCGACGCCCCGGCCATAATGTCACCTATGTCGAAGTTCCCCTCTTCTTTCGCCACAATGGCCATGAAAAAAACCTGGAAGAGTAGGTCACCCAACTCTTCTTTCAAGTTTTCCAAAGAGCCGCTCTCAATGGCATCCAGAACCTCGCAGACCTCATCCATGAGGAATGTTCCAACATCACTGATTGTCTGCTGCCGGTCCCATAGACAGCCTGATGGTGACCTCAGCATCGCGATAATACCAAGTATCCTGTTAAGTTCGTACTCTATCCTGCCGCCCTCGCAGCCGGTCATCTTCGGTTCGGATGCCATTCCGGACTGTCCTCCTTTTTTCTGACCCTTGTCAATCGAATGAAACCATGAAGGCCCCCAAGATTAATTTTAACCAATATCTACGGAAAACTGCCCTTGACGAGGTTTAGTAACATGAAGGCCGACCACTGTCAAAATCATGATTTACGAAACCACGCGCCGCCATCTTTATCCAACAGACAGCGCAACAGGAAGGTTAAGTATTTTATTTGCAAAGAAGATAGGTTTTTAAGGGGTTGACGACTCCGTCCCGAGGTGTTATGCGGTACAGGCTTAAATTCGGATACTCCCATGGGAAATTTATGCCCGCGCCCTTCCGGGTATGACCTGATGCTCCGCGGTAAAGGAGGAAACTGACATGAGCGTAGATATCTTATCCCCCATGTCCGGAACGATATATGAGATCTTTGTGACTGTGGGCGACAGGCTTGATGCCGATGAAGAAATACTCGTAATTGAAGCAATGAAATTGGAAAATTCTATTTATACGCCGGTTAAGGGCACCATAACCGAGATACTTGTGGAAGAAGACCAGAAAGTCAAAGCAGAACAGGTCCTCGTGAGAATAGAAGAGAGCAAAGAAGCGGGCTAGTGCCGTGTAACAGGCGAAGATTCGCAAGTAATGATCGCGAATGTTAAGTTACGAATGAAGACCAAGAATAATTCCTTGCGTCGGTTAAAGAGTTACAAGGTACTAAGTGCTCAGCCGTCTATCGATCCACAGCCCGCCATCGGGGTTCATCTCCCCGGCAATCCATGGCATTCCGGACAGGCCTTACCGCGTTATGAAGGTGTCCCGGTCCGTATCCTGAAAATAAACGTATCGATAGATGCTGCCGGATTTTGTTGCTTCAAACATGCCTTCACCCTCCTTTCTGCAAAGGGGGCACCCTCCGCCGGGAACGATAACAGCAAAGATGCGATTTCCCGTGCTTGCCATTGAGTCAATAGTGAGCAATCCGCCACAATCTTCACAAATTCTCACCGTCTCAATTTGCTCTTCGTGAATATTATCCGTATCATAATAGATACTTCTTTCGCGTTTTTCCTGAGAGCCTACGGTTAGCGTCCTTGCCTTAAGAGACTCCTGCTGTTTCCACTGATCATGGAGACCTGGAATCAGGCGTTCGATGTAGGCCGTAACATCGTTATCCTGCTTAAGTTTTTGCGGGTCGTAATCAGGTTCTTTCACGTATCCGTAGTCGATCCCCGCCATGGCCAGAATTATGCCTACATTAATATAGGGAAGGGCCGTTTCAACGGAATATCCTCCTTCAAGGACGGCGATATGGGGCCTGAGGCGGTCGTTAAGAATGGCGTATCCACGGGCGGTAAAATTCATGTTGGTGATGGGATCGCTGTAGTGATTGTCCTGGCCCGCGGAGTTTATTATTATGTCGGGTTTGAATTCGTCCAGAATGGGAAGGATCAGATTGTCCAGCGTAAAGAGAAATCCTTCCTCCGATGTGCCCGGCGGCAGGGGTATATTTACAGTTGTACCGCGAGCGTTAGGACCCCCTGTCTCTTTGGGAAATCCCGTACCGGGATAGAGTGTTCTTCCGTCCTGATGAACCGATATGAAGAGAGTATCCGGGTCGTGCCAGAAGATGTCCTGTGTTCCGTCTCCATGGTGGCAGTCTGTATCGACGATGGCTATCTTCAGGCGCCCGAATTTTTTCCGGATATATTCCACCATTATTGCTTCGATATTGATGTTGCAGAATCCCCTGGCGCCGTGTACCACGCGCATTGCGTGATGGCCTGGCGGGCGTACCAGCGCGAAAGCGTTATCCACTTCACCACTCAACACCTTGTCGGCGGCGGTTATGGCCCCTCCCGCTGAAATTAGATGCGACTCGGTTGCCACTCTCGCGGCCTCAGGAACGCATATATGAACCCTGTTTACATCATCGAGTGTAGCAAGTCCCGGTTTATATTCCGTTATATTTTCAAAGTCGAGAAGCCCTTCTTCAAAAACCTGGTCCTGGGTATAGAGAAGCCTCTCTTCCCTTTCCGGATGGGTTGGCGATATAGCCCAGTCAAAGGCCGGAAAAAAAACGAGTCCCGTACGTCTTGTGTCGCTCATCCCGGGCCTCCTTTGCCGAAGTCCGCCATAAGTCCAGGCTTGACCTGGGCCTTTATTCTGATATTTCTGCCTGTCATTGTAAATCCCCTGATCATGTTGAAGGACTGATCTTCCGTAATCTCCATCTCCAGATCTTCTTCTCTGGCTCCAAAGGATAGAGCCCGTTTTTTCAGATGATCAAGGCAGAGCTCCCTTGCCTCTTCCCTAGAAAACGTTGATGATATGGGTATTTGAATCCCTTCTTCGACAAAGGTAAGGGTTTGTTTCTCCGTGTCGGCAAGAACCGTAAGTTCCGTGGTTGTTCTGGAAAGGGCGGCTCCTATCGCGTTGGCTACCTCAGCGTTGGGGGGAATGCTGACAGTGCAGTCAAGAATTTCTCCTATTCGCGGCGCCATGGCTTCAGCCGGTCCACCCACGACATGAAGGATTTTCGGTTTCAGTATCCTGCCTTCGAGAAGTTCGTGAATGGTATAGACCGGCTTATTGTTTACGGCCTCGATCATTTCCGATACGGCCGCGGAAATGAGCCTGCAGGCGCCGTTAAATATTTCCTCCGCCGCCGCTTCAAGGGAAAGGCCCGCTCTTTCGGCAAGGGGTTTAAGGGTTTCTTCGGCCTTCTTTCTGTCTCCAGTGGCGGCGAGGCCGAGTACAATTATCGCATCCGTAGGGGTCGGGCCCGGCCCACCAAAGGCAGCGGCAGGGCCAAGCCTTTCCGGACCTATGACAAAGGATCCCTGTTCATAACGTACAGCGCTGTCACCACCCACACCGATGGGCTTCGTTCTAAGTCCTCTAATAAGAGTTTTGTGCTTTTCTATGGTTACACCCTGGGGCTCCAGCAAGGGAACGCCATCGGCAAAAAGAGCTATATCCGTTGTAGTTCCACCGATATCCAGTGCAATTGCATCCTCCCCGCAGTCGGAAAGACTTAGAATGCCCATTATGCTCGCGGCGGGCCCGGAAAGAATCGTCTGAGCAGGATATTTTACAGACTGGTTAATTTCCAGGGTGCCTCCGTCAGCTTTCAATATATATATGGGAAACTTTTCCTCGAAGCTATCCATAAAAGCGTTAATAACATCAACAAATTGACGGAATATTTCCCAGGTAGCGGCATTCAGAAAGGTGGTGGCTATGCGCCGGGGATAGTTGAGATTCCCTGACATCCGGTGTCCAAGGGAAACATGCCTGAAGCGTGAACCCGCGGCTTTCTCAATGTCCAACTCCAGACGGGGATTTCTTGAAGAAAACTTGCTCACGATTCCCACTTGCTCAATACCTTTTATTTGCAGTTTCCCGGCAACCTCCTCCACTTCCCGGCCATTAACCGGCGTTACGGGAATACCGCGGTGACTCATGTAACCTGACACAAACTGACTGTTTTCGTCGATTGCGAGCAGTGAGGGAGGAATGCCGGGACCGTTCGCCAGAATCATTCCAACGGGGCTGACTTTATTTTGTACGATGGCGTTAGTTGAGATTGTGGTGCTTAGAACCGCCCTGGTAACTTCTCCGGGAGACACAGCTTCAAGCAATTCTCGGGTAACTTCAAGTAAAGAGCTGCCAAGATCTTCAGGATTTGTAAGAACTTTTACTTTTTTAACAACCTTCCGACCGTCTAAAAGAACGGCATCTGTATGCGTTCCTCCGACATCTATTCCCAGGATCATGGCGCCGCTCCCTTCTCATCAGTCACTGGCTGGCATACCGTTATCACAGGGATGGCATGGGAGTCAAACTGTGAGCTCCTGTTCAGATTTCAACAATAACAAAGCGTTCTGGTCTTGAAAGTTTACTTCGAGAAAAAGCATATTGAGCGCCTTTTCATGAAAACAAACATAGACCGGGGGGCATTTCAGGCCCTTTTATTATTTAAATAATCTCTGGAATTTTTTTAGTTAATATATTAATAGCTCAATTTTCGGGATGCACCCGCCCAAATCTTGGAGATGTTGCCTTATTCGGACGGCGGCATCCACATAATAATTTTACTTTCAATGCCCCCTGGGTGAAGCGGTGGAGTCGCGCGGACACATTTCATCATATCGGAAGGAGATGAACAAAGAATCATGTTAGATTTCATGAAAATGTGCGAGGAATGCAATCCTGGAGAAATTGAATTTTTGCAGGCTGTTGCGGAGGTCGCGGAATCGATTCAACCGGTTCTGGAAAGGCATCCCGAGTACCGAAAGGCAAAAATTCTGGAAAGGATGGTTGAACCGGAGCGGATGATAACATTCCGTGTTCCCTGGGTAGACGACCGTGGCGAGGTGCAGGTGAATCGTGGCTATCGCATCCAGATGAACAGCGCCATCGGCCCCTATAAAGGAGGTTTTCGTTTTCATCCATCCGTAAACTCCAGCATTCTGAAATTCCTGGCCTTCGAGCAGGTATACAAAAACGCCCTTACCACCCTCCCGATGGGTGGCGGTAAGGGCGGTTCAAATTTCGATCCCAAGGGCAAGTCAGACCTTGAGGTCATGCGTTTTTGCCAGAGTTTTATGAACGAACTGTTCAGGCACCTTGGCCCCGACACGGACGTTCCAGCCGGCGATATCGGTGTGGGAGCTCGTGAGATCGGCTATCTCTTCGGAACATACAAGAAGTTGAAAAATGAGTTCACCGGCGTTCTCACAGGCAAGCGCCTTGAGTGGGGCGGTAGCCTGATCCGCCCCGAAGCGACGGGGTACGGGGCCGTTTATTTCGCCGCCGAAATGCTCACGACACGGAAGGAAACCCTGGAGGGCAAAGTTTGCCTGATATCCGGTTCCGGCAACGTATCTCAATACACCGTGGAAAAACTGATCGAGCTTGGAGCTAAGGCGGTAACTCTTTCCGATTCTTCGGGTTATATATACGACGAATCCGGCATAGACCGTGGGAAGCTGGATTATGTAATGCACCTGAAAAATGTGGAGCGCGGACGCATAAAGGAATACGCCGATCGTTATCCCGAGGCGATCTACACACCTATTAGCGGAGCCGACGATTTTAATCCCCTGTGGAACCACAAAGCCGACTGCGCTTTTCCAAGCGCGACGCAGAACGAGATCAACTCAAGGGACGCGCAGAACCTTATCAACAATGGTGTTTATGTGGTCAGCGAAGGGGCGAACATGCCCACCGTTCCCGCCGGTGTAGATCTTTTCGTGGGACACAAGATCCTCTATGGACCCGGCAAAGCGGCGAACGCCGGTGGCGTTTCAGTATCGGGACTTGAAATGACACAGAACAGCCTACGATTGAGGTGGTCCCGGGAAGAGGTTGACAGCTACCTGCGGCGAATCATGAAGGACATTCACAGGACCTGCGTTGACGCCGCCGAAACCTACGGCACGCCAGGCAACTATGTTAACGGCGCCAATATAGCTGGTTTCGTTAAAGTAGCCAGCGCCATGAT
>JAQUQY010000031.1 GCA_028715865.1 Syntrophales bacterium | reverse complement strand
ACAGCATTCTTGAAGGAAAGTACGGCGGGTACGAGATACCCCGAAAATACATCTTCCTGAAGGAAAACTTCTCCCTGGAGAGCGGAACTCTCACACAGACCATGAAGCTTAAACGGGGGGCTGTTTACGAACGATACATGAATCTCATCGAAGAGGCCTACAAGCAGGAATGAGCTGGGGGGATAAGAATATTTTCCCGGTATGTTAGCATCTATATTGCCGCCGGGCGGCGCTGAAGGGCGCCGAGCGGCGGCAATGCGCTGATAAGCTGATCGGTGGACACTCTCTTCGTTAGACAAGCCGCCTGACAGTGAATGGCCGGTCATCTATCAGCAGGATAACATGGCTGATAATATTCAGAGCAAACTTCATATCATTCACCTGAAGCTGCCTAAAGAAGGCTTCCATCATTTCCTGTGTTCATGGATTTACAAAGGCGATGACGCTGTCATTCTTGTCGATCCGGGACCCCGCTCAACCATGCCGGAGCTCCTTCGGGTTCTGGAGGAAATGAAAATCCCCCATATAGACCACATCCTGCTCACTCATATACATCTCGATCATGCCGGTGGCCTGGGGAAGCTTGTCGAGCGCTATCCAGAAGCGGAGGTCGTATGCCACCCCAAGGGCTTTCAACACCTGTTCAATCCGTCAAAACTATGGCAGGCATCGAAGAAAGTTTTATACGAAACGGCCATGCTTTACGAAGAGCCCCTTCCCGTACCGAAAGATCGCCTGGAATTCAGGAGTGACTTTCGCGCCGGCAATCTGAAGGTGAACGCATACGAAACACCCGGGCACGCGCCTCATCATCTCTGCTTCAGGATCGGCGATATGCTATTTGTCGGAGAAGCGGCGGGAATATTCTACCCCATGGAAAAGAGCCTCTATCTGCGAATCGCGTCTCCGCAGGGGTTTGATCACCGCGATTACCGGAAATCTTTGGATATACTTAAAAACATTGACGCTTCCTTGATCTGCTACGGTCATTGGGGGATGTCTGGAGAAGTCCGGAAATTGCTGGATATGGCCTTAGCCCAGGCCGATTTGTGGGCGGAGGTGATAGTCGAATTAAGCAACCTGGAAAGTCCCAGCTTTGAAGAGAAAGTGTTTGAAGCGCTGCTGGCAAGGGACGCCGGATTGTCCAGCTTTTATGAATTGCCGGCCGATGTAAGGAAAAGGGAAACCTATTTTCTCGGTAACAGTTTTCGTGGATTCAGACACTCATTGGAAAAATGGGGATATAAGAAAACTTTATAACTGTTTCGGAATAAATAGTTATTATGTCCCCCGATTATTCGATAATTAAACGGCCTCTGAAGTCAGCGCTTTATGACAATGACGGGATTTTGAGCCTTTCTGACGACTGCTTCGGAAACAGACCCCAGCAGAAATTCCTTCAGGTTGCTTTTGCCGTGGGATCCCACGATTATAGACGAGACGCCTTCCTCTTTCTCCGCCTTTAGTATTTCCTGCGTTGGGATCCCTTCGGTAATCAATACCCTAACGGCAATACCTTCCTTCTCAAGTTCCACCGCCGTTTCCCTGGCATTTTCCGCGGCCATGTCTTCGATCAGCTTTCGAGTGTTCTGATAATCAGATGGAGCCCAGTGGACCATGGCATCCAGGTTCCTGCTGTCTATAACGTGAATCAAAACCACTTCACTGGTCCCTGCTTCTTTAAGCTGTTTTATGGCGGCTATTACCTTATTCGATATGTCGGAAAAGTCAGTAGGATAGAGAATTTTCTTAAACATGGCGCCCTCCTTTCAAGCCTGTGACAAATACACTTGATGACATCGCTCATTAGCCGGCCCCTACATGGGGCATACAACTATGACTGTTGCCCCTCCCTCATGTTTTCATATAGAATGGCCTCGAAAATAAGTCAACCGGGTATCATCACGTAATTAATTTCCGGCCGGTTTTAAGCGCTTTTCGCGGGAGGGATTTATGTGCGGTCGTTTTGTTATGATATCGGAGATAAGCGAGATAGTTGAATGTTTTGATGTAGAGAGAGTCTCATCCCCCGGGGTCAAGAGCTACAACAGGGCTCCAGGCAGCGATGTGGCGGTCCTCATTCGCGATGACGACGGCGCCCGGCGCCTTGTCGACATGAGCTGGGGGATTGCTCCCTACAGATCAGCACGATCTGCCCATAACCCTGGGCGGAAAATAATAAACGCCCGATCAGAAACGGTGGACAGGAAACCGACTTTTCGGGATGCCTTCAGAAAGCGCCGATGTCTGGTTATTGCCAATGGTTATTATGAGTGGCAGCCTCGGGGGGGCAAGAGGATACCATGGTACATTAACTTCGAATCGCCGTGTCCAATGGGACTTGCCGCCCTTTACAATGGTCCGGATGATGGAGAAAAGCTTTCCTCATGTGTCATAATTACGTCGGCGGCTGATGGGATGACCAGATCCATTCATGATAGAATGCCCGTGGCATTTTCGCGAGATCGTGCAGGTTCATGGCTTGACCCGGGTAGTAAAAACTCCGACCTGATGAAACTTCTTCAATCCCACTTAACGGTGGCCGTAAGCGCCTGGGAAGTTTCTACGCTGGTAAATTCTCCAATAAATGATTTCCCGAGCTGTATCGAGCCCTTGTCAGGGTGACTTTTTCCTGATGCCCATGTCTTATCATGGATCAGGCAATATTGGACAAGGAAATGCTTTGACATTTCGCCATCCATGAAATATACGAAGCCATTACGTTTATGGGCGCGGGAATCCCTTTTTATGCAATTACAGGACATTGTCCAGACTTACGAGAAAGATCTTGCCATAGTCGAATCCTTTCTTCAAAAAGAACAGGACTCCTATGTCAAGCTGATTCCAGAGATTTCAAATCACATTATCATGAGCGGCGGGAAACGGATTCGTCCCCTGCTCCTCATGATCGCCTCTGATCTTTTCGGTTACCGTGGAGAGGGACGCTATCCTCTGGCCGCGGTGATAGAATTTATTCATACCGCTTCACTTCTCCACGATGATGTGATTGATCACGCAAGCATAAGGCGGGGAAAAACCTCCGCGAACCGCCTCTGGGGTAACGCGGCAAGTGTACTCGTCGGTGATTATCTTTACGCCACGGCTTACAAGCTGCTTACGGAGTCAAACAACCAGACCGTGCAAAGACTGGTTGCCTGGGCTACGACAACCATGGTGGAAGGGGAGACCATACAGCTTGTCAAGAGCGGTGACGTCAACATAACCGAAGAAGAATACCTTGCAATAACAGAGAAGAAAACAGCCGTGCTGATGGCGGCGGCCTGTGCACTGGGAGCTGTTCTCGCGGAAGCTCCCGAATCGTCAGTTGACCTTATGACACGTTTCGGCATGAAACTTGGTATCACTTTTCAGGTAACCGATGATACCCTTGATTATGTGGGCTTGGAGGAAGAATTCGGTAAAACAATAGGAATGGATATCATGGAAGGGAAAATGACTCTTCCCCTGATATGGTCGCTACGGCAAGGCCCTCCTTCGGAAGGCGAAGGAATAAAAAAAATTGTGGCAGCAAAGACAGCCGATGATGGTGAAGTTAAGGAAATAGTTGATTTTATTAAAACCTATGGGGGAATTGATTACGCTCTTGGAAGAGCTGGTCAGTTTGTGGAAGAAGCAAAAGCAATCATAGCGCCCTTTCCTGAGTCTTTTCCAAAGAATGCCCTGCTAGCCCTGCCGGACCATATTCTCAACCGTAATCTCTGATTTTTGTGGAAGCCTGATCAGGGGATATTCCCCTCGTATTTTTCGTATTCATGGATCATAATCGCTTCGATGCCTTTCCTTATATCTTCCAGTTCGTCCGCTTCGGCATCTTCGGGGACATATTCAAGAGGGCCGAATCTCATAAGAACACCGCTTCCAGGCTTGGGAACCATGAAGCGGTCCCAGCTGTTGAAAACCCAGACATTGTCATAGTGAACATAAACGGGACATATGGCGGCATCGGCCTGTTGCGCCAGAATTACGATTCCAAGCTTGATCAGCCGTGGTGGACCCGTCGGGCCGTCGGCGATATGACCGGCGATTCCATACTGCCTCACTAGGCTGATTATTTCACGGAGCGCCTGTTTTCCGCCCCTTGAGCTTGAGCCGCGGACCGGTATCCACCCTATCCTTTCCGTTACTGAGGAGATGAAATCACCGTCACTGCTCCTTGAAATCATAATGGTTATGGGGCGCTCCAGAGCCTGGGGCAGGTAAAATCCGGCGAAAAACCTCTGATGCCAGGAGCATAATATGACACGGCCATTTCCATTGAGATGATCGATAACACTTTCCAGCCCTTCAACTCTGACTTTTACTGTTCCGGTGTAGGCCTTTAGCAGGAGATAAACAAGTTTAATGGTAAAAGGGCTGTTTAAAAGTCTGAACTTGATTGTTTTTTTGTTGCTCATGTTTTTCGGATCCTTGAAGGAGAGCTTGCTTTCTGTTGATTAACTAAATTGTCATCGCCGGCGGGTGAACAAAGATAAAGGATAGCTTGGAATCTGTCAAAGAAAATTTAGGCTTAACGGAGGCTGTACTTGAGGGATTTCAGGAGCGCGGTGAAGAGGAGGAAATTGAGGTTTAAGCGAGGAATCATTAGCGACGAGTTCGATGGTCCCTTTTATTGCAGGAGGCTGCCTTCTGTCTTTGGTTTTATTGAGATATTCTGGCGTGGCGACAATGTGAATTGCTCAGTCATATCCATTCGCCTCCCAGGAGCGCCCCCGGACGCCGGTCTTGATATAACTGATGAATCAGGGGTAGCAATTCCATCGTCACTGGAAATTCTTGAGAAGGAAATAAAGGGTTCTTTTGAAGGCAGTTTTCTTCATTCCCCTTCTATAAATCTTCTTGATCTAAGTCGATGCCATGAATTTCAGAGGAGAGTGCTTGTCGGCACCCGCAGTATCCCCAGGGGCATGACGGTATCCTACGGAGAGCTTGCATTTGCCCTGGGTTTCCCCGGCGCGGCAAGGGCGATGGGAACGGCGCTTGCCCGCAACCCTTTCCCTGTCGTGTTCCCATGTCACCGGGTGATAAGGTCTTCCGGGGATGTGGGGTTATTCGGAGGCGGTTCCTTTATGAAAGAGGCTCTCCTGCGTCGCGAGGGTGTAATATTCGATGGCCCTATGAAGGTGGCCGCCAACTGCCGCTTGAAGCTCGATTCCCGCCTTTCTTAGCCGCCCTGTTTTTTAGCCTGCCTGGATACGGCCATGTTGTCCCGGTGTATTACCTCGTCGTAGGGCTTAGTTCCCAGAACCTGCTCTATCTTGGAGGTTTTAAGTCCCTTGATTTTATCCAGGTCGCTGGAGCTGTAATTTACAAGACCCTTGGCTATGATAACGCCCATTGAGTCCAGACAGCTTACGGGATCGCCGACGGCGAAGTCACCTTCCACTTTTATTACGCCTGAAGGCAGAAGGCTCTTGCCCTTGTCCACAACAGCCCCCACCGCCCCATCGTCAAGAATGATTTTTCCGCGGGATCGAAGCGTGAAGGCTATCCAGTACTTTCTGCTAGTCATATGGGTCTTCATGGGAAGGAACAGCGTTCCCGTTTCCTTGCCGTCAAAGATTTCCTTGAGAACTCCCTTTCGCTTCCCGGGCGCGATGATGCAGGGTATTCCGAAGGCGGTTACTTTCCGGGCCGCCATCACCTTGCTCTTCATGCCTCCCGTACCCAGTGGATCGGCATCGGCTGATGTGAATGATTCTATCTCATCGGTTATTTCTCTTACCAGGGGGATGAATTTCGCTTTTCCCGAAGAGCTTCGGGGGTTCCGGTCGTAAAGTCCCTCCGTGTTGGTAAGGTTAATCAGCAGATTGGCCTCCATTATGTTTGCCATCATGGATGCCAGGGTGTCATTGTCTCCGAATTTGATCTCGTCAACAGATACAGTGTCATTTTCATTGATGATGGGAATTATCTTCCATTCCATGAGCGCGGAAAGTGTGTTCCGCGTATTGAGGTAGCGCTGGCGATCCACCAGATCGCTCATGGTAAGCAGCATTTGCGCCACCACCATCCCGTGTTTGCCAAAGGCCTTGGAGTAGACTTCCATCAGCAGCCCCTGGCCAATGGCCGCCGCCGCCTGTTTCTGTGGAAGGCTCTTCAGCGGGCCCGTTACTCCCAGTCTGCTTTTTCCCGAAGCGATGGCTCCGGAAGACACAATTACAAACTGCAGTCCCCGTTCTGAAAGGCTGGCAATTTCACTCGCCAGATTGGCAATGATTTTCTGATCCACACCCCCGTTCTTCGTAAGGACTCCGCTTCCTACCTTTACGAGAACTCGCCGGGTTTTTTTTACAATTTCTGTTCTTTCCTGTGCCATGGCGGTCTACCTGCCTTTTCTTTCCTCAATATGTTCAACAATACGCCAGGTAAGTTCCTTCAGCCCCTTTCCCGTTACGGCGGATATCGGGAAAACCGGTATATCACGCTTCCGAAATGGCTTGATTTCCAGATCAATTTTCTCGGCCGTCGACGGCAGGTCCATCTTACTGATGACAACTATCTGCGGTTTTTCAAGCATGGCGGCGTTGAATGATTCAAGTTCGTTGTTGATGGTTTCAAAATCCTGCCAGGCGCTTGAGGAATCCTCTCTTGATATGTCTATAACATGAAGTAGAAGAGATGTCCTTTCCACATGACGAAGAAATTGAATGCCAAGGCCGGTTCCTCTGTGAGCCCCTTCAATCAGGCCTGGAATGTCGGCTATGACAAAGCTTTCGTGGTCCCCGTATTTAACTACGCCGAGATTGGGAATAAGCGTTGTGAATGGATAGTCCGCTATTTTGGGCCTTGCCGCCGATACACTTGAAATGAGAGTCGACTTTCCAGCGTTGGGAAATCCGATAATTCCCACATCGGCCAGAAGCTTCAATTCAAGGGTTATCGTTCGATTTTCACCGGCGACGCCGCCCTGGGCAAAGCGGGGGGCCTGTCTTGTGGAACTTTTGAAATGGGCATTCCCCTTGCCCCCGATTCCTCCCCTGGCGGCTACACAGACCTGTCCTTCTTCCGTGAGGTCGCCAAGGACAGTCCCGGTTTCCTCATCCCTTATTATAGTGCCTACGGGAACTATTATTTCCACATCAGCCCCACTCCTCCCGGTTCGATTGTTCCCCTCGCCGTGTCCGCCACTTTCAGCTTTCCAGTGCTGGTTAAACTTCAGGTCCAGAAGCGTATGGCGGCTCTCCGACGCCCGCAGGATTACATCGCCTCCCTTTCCTCCGTTGCCGCCGTCAGGGCCGCCCCGGGGTATGTATTTTTCCCTGCGAAAACTGACACAGCCCCGTCCACCGTTACCGGCCCTGATGTATATTTTTGCTTCATCTACAAATTTCATATCATTCTTTGAGGGCACCGTTCGTTGGGACGTTATTTTTATTGGGCAGTGTTCCGAAGGGGCCATGAAAAAAGGTGTTAGCGGAGATGGAGATCACTAACACCTTAAGAATCATTTAATTCGGTAAAAAGCTGCCGATTTCGCATCGAAAGCGGGTTCAGTTCGCGTAGACACTCACCTTTTTCCGGGTCTTGTCCTTCCGTTCGAAGGTGACTACTCCATCAATTTTTGAATAAATCGTGTAGTCTTTCCCCATACCCACGTTCAGTCCCGGATGTATCCTTGTCCCGACCTGGCGGATTATAATTGAGCCGGCGCTTACACGCTGCCCTCCGAAGACCTTTACGCCTCGCCTCTGGGACTGGCTGTCACGCCCGTTTCTGCTGCTGCCCTGGCCTTTTTTGTGAGCCATGGTTTTTTTCCTCCCCTATCCGGCTATTTCCGTTATCCTCAAACGCGTCAACTGTTGCCGGTGTCCTGTCTTTTTCCGGAATCCCTTTCGGCGTTTCATTTTGAAGACGGTAATCTTGGGACCCTTCTTTTGTTCAACAATTTTACCCGTAACCTTGGCCCCTTCAACAATAGGGATTCCCACCCTGACATTGTCTTCGTCGCGAACCAGTAAAACCTGGTCAAAGTCAACCAGATCCCCGCGGTTCCCTTCAATTTTTTCGAAATCGTGTGTCTCTCCCACGGCAACCTGGTATTGCTTGCCACCTGTTTTTATTACTGCGTACATTATTATTTACCTTCAAAACATAGTTTCAGTTGGTTTCTCAAAAAACAAATGCCCTTAACTCTGTATTAAACAGTCCCGGCTGTCGGAACACCCGGAGAAAAAGCCTGACTACCAGAATGAAAGGGGAAAATCAATTACTTTTTTATTGTACAGTTCCTTTTCACCTGAATATTTAACGGACCGTACCGATGGGAGGGCCGGCCCGCTCGGAAATGCTTACGGGATGGATAGTAAAGTGGGTTGCGGCACTGCCCCCTGTATTCATCTATCCCTGGGAAAATGAAATGACTGCCATGGCCGAAGGCGTCCTTCGGGTTCTGTCGGGAAAAGAACCCGTCAGGCGCTATGGAGTATAATTTACAATTTCACCGTGTGTAAATGCGATAGTCTACAACGGATATTCCCTTTTCATATACAAGAATGGGGTTAAGGTCTATCTGGTCAATTTCCGGATTATCCTTGACCAGCTTTGAGAGCGCCTTCATAACCACGATCAGGGCCTTTTCATCCTTCGGTTTTTGACCCCGAAACCCGGAAAGCAGCGGGTAGCCCTGAATGCCTCGTATCATGCCCTTGAAGTCCGATACCTTGGCGGGAAGAAGGCAGAATTTAACGTCCCGGTATATCTCCGTGAAAATTCCGCCCAATCCGAACATGAGTGCCGGTCCGTACTGGGGATCCCTGATGACGCCCAGGATTACTTCGAGACCGCCCGGATCTGCCATGGGCGAAACCGTTACACCCTCTATCCTTGCTCCGGGGATTTTTTTCCTGACAGTGCCGATAATTTCCTCAAAGGCTCCCTTTACGGCCGCCGCGCCGCTGAGATTCAACCGGACTCCGCCCACGTCTGTCTTGTGAGAAACATCGGGCGAGTCAATTTTAAGAACCACCGGCCCTTTGTATCTCTTTGCCATGGCAACTGCCTTGTTTGCAGTGGCTACCGGTTCCGCGTCGAAGGCAGCCACTCCGTATTTTCTGAGCAGATCAGCGGACTGCTTGGCCGTCATGAGCTTCAGAGGGCTTTCCGACGCCTTGTCATGGGAAGTTTTTGGAGCCCGAGAGGTTTCATCGAAGCGAACGAGTTGGTAAAGGGCCCGGATGCCGCGCTCCGGAGTAGGGTATACGGGTATTCCTTTCTGGTGAAGGAGACGGGCCTCCTCTCGTTCCACGTCGGCGCCCCCGCAGTACACGACCAACTCACCTTTTCCGGTTACAATGTCCGAGGCGCCGTGTACGGGATCTCCAAATATGACCACGCTTGTGTCGTAGTCCTGTTTCGCCGCGTCGATTACCTTTGAGTACAGGCTTGGATCTGAAATTGCGTCGCCCGTGAGATCAATGGGATTGGTTACCCCGCAGTGCGCCGGCAGGAAGGTCCGGAGCTTTTTCTGAAGGGCCTTTGAGGGAGGCGGACTCTGAAAACCGAGGTTTTCCGCCTCGTCTATGGCGAGGATTGCCGCTCCTCCTGAGCTTGAAATGTGGAGCAGGCGCTTCCCTGAAGGTTTTTCCATGTAGGCCAGGGCTTTGGCGAAATCGTAGAGTTCCTCTAGATTATCGGCGCGGTGTACCTTGTATTGCTCGAAAATGGCGCCGTAGATGGCGTCGTCTCCGGCAAGTGATTTCGTGTGGCTTTCCGCCGCCACGCGGCCTCTGGCCGTCCGGCCTGACTTGAGGATTACCACTGGCTTTGTGGCCCGGGCAAGGGAGTCAAGAAACGTGGAGGGCCGCTTAACGCCTTCAAGGTAAAGGGCGATTACTTTTGTGTTCGGGTCGTCATTCAGGTAGTTGATGCAATCGGCTTCGTCCACGTCCGCGCGGTTTCCCATGCTGACAAAGACGCTGAATCCTATCTGATCCTCGCTGGCCCAGTCTATAAGGGCTGCCCCAACGGTTCCGCTCTGGGATACGAAGGCAATCCTACCCCTGGTAGTTAAGAGAGGCCATGAGGCGCACAGGCTGTGATGAGCGTTGTTTATCCCCTGGCAGTTTGGGCCTACTACGCGCATGCCATAGCCTCCTGCTATCCTGGCAAGCTCCTCCTGCATTTTTTCCCCTTCCATTCCCGCTTCGGCAAAGCCGCCGGTTACGACAACGGCCGCCTTGGTTCCGAGTTTCCCGCATTCATCAATGGCTCCGGAAACCATTCTTGAGGGAATGACGATTACAGCCAGATCCGGAGGTTCGGGCAGGGAAGAAATGTCCTTGTAAACTTTAAGTCCCAGCAGTTTGTCCGCCTTTGGGTTTACGGGATAGATAGGTCCATCGAACCCGGCGTGAATCAGGTTGTGCAGAATGTCATAACCAAGCTTTCCGGGACTGGCTGAGGCCCCTATCATGGCGATGCTGCGCGGTTTGAAAAGCCCATCCAGATTGCTGATTAAATTCATTTTGTCCCTCCTTGCGTATTGTTTTGTCCCACCGGACAATTTATTGAATCATGGTTCCGCGGAAGCTGAAAACCTTATCCGCGTGAGGGAAGGGCGGCTTGTTTGTTCAAATTTAAGGATTCACTCTCAGGCATATCTTAACCGTTGCGATTCAAGGGCGCTTGAATATGAGATGAAGTGAGGCCGATACTATTGACGTGTTTTTTTATGAATCCTTGCTCAAAATAAGGGTCAGCGATTTTGGGAACTGCCTCTCCACGTAGTTCGAGCG
>JAQUQY010000030.1 GCA_028715865.1 Syntrophales bacterium | reverse complement strand
CCCGTATTGTTGTATGGTACATAACCCTCCTGGCCTATCCTCTCGGGTCAAGGCTTACGCTGATACATGACATCGAATGGTCCACATCGCTCTTTGCGCCGTGGACTACGCTCCCCGCCATCGTGCTGATTGCGTGTTTGTTAGTACTCGCCGGATACCTGGCACGGCGAAGTCCATTCATATCCTTCGCCATTTTCTTTTACTTCTTAAATCATGCCGTTGAGAGCTCCTTTGTTCCGCTGGAGATGATTTACGAGCACCGGAATTACATTCCCTCCATGTTTTTCTTTGTTCCTGTGGCCATAATTATTGTTACTGTTTTGGATTATTTTTCTTACAAAAAGATGGTCCAGTTGACCGCCGCTGTCGTCTTTTCCTTTCTTATGTTTGCCCAGGGACAGGTTGTTTATGAACGTAACATCCTTTTCTCAAATCCGATTCTGCTTTGGACAGACAATATTGCAAAATCACCCACCCTAAGTCGCCCCTATACGAACTTAGGTGGCGCTTATCGTGAGCTTGGGTTTATCGGAAAAGCCCATGAGTTGGCCTTAATGGCAGAGTCTCTGGACCGGCAGACTAACTTGAGGAATAGAGGGGCCGACCTATACAACATCGGTGTTTATTATCTGAATATAGAGCGCGACTACGACAGGGCGCTTTCCTATTTCGAGTCAGCGATTGAAGCCTATCCAGGTTACTGGTCTTCTTATGGCCGTGCTGCGGAATGCCTAATCCGCAAAGGGAATCTGCTCGAAGCTCGAAATAGAATTATAGCGGCTATATCTCGCTGGCCCGACAAAGCCCCCTTGCGTCATACTCTGAGTTTTATTTTGCTTAAAATGGAGGATTACGACCTTGCTATCCAAGAAGCTCGGTACGCCCTGTCTCTTGATCCAGAACTTCACAGTGCTCTGGGCATATTGGGTGAAGCCTTTCGTTCAATTGGCGATGTCAGGATGGCAACGATATACTGGGAAGGATATCTCGAGAATAATTCTGACTTTCTTGAAGGTAATCTGGCGCTGATTGAATTATATGCACGCCAGAACAGAAAGAGCGATCTGTCACGCACCATCGGGAGAACAATAATGTTAAAAGGATCCACAAGCTGGGCAGAGCTTATTGATCGGCTCGACGAGAACCGGCACGCCATGGCGCATAGTCCGTCAGCGGAAGTAATTATATCAATTGTAAAAAGGTACGTTGATGATGATCTGATTTATTAGAATGAAATGACTGGTTGCTGATAAGACAAACAAAAAGGGGGTAAAAAAGAAAAGGTAGAAGGGGTTGTGTAACATACACCTTCTACCCTGCTGAAGAGAGATCGATCCTCTTTATTTGTCTTAACTGTCGCTACAAATTGTGTAACTTCTGCTTTCTCCTGTACCGTAGGGTCCAGCTGTCAACTCAACAGAGGATGCATTAGCCCCACATGCACCAGTGAGGGTTCCCGTGAAGTCACCCAAAACAACACCCGTTTCGCTGTATGTCCAGGAGGTTGCAGTTGCACCGCCACTTAATAAATCACTCGCATACTTCATGTACAGCGTGGAGCCCCCGGCTGAAAAAGCGCCGTCGATCGCCTTGGCCTGGGATTGACTCTGTAGATCTATAAATCGCGGTACCGCTACCGCCGCCAGGATGCCCAAAAGGACCAGAACGGCAATGATTTCAATTAGTGTAAAGCCACGGTTGTTCCTGTTTTTTATCAATGACATTTTCTTTACGAACCTCAATTTCTCCAGTAGTGTTTCAGTTTTAGGAGTCACTGCAAATAGTGAAGCTTTTGGATTCTGCTCCGGTATCATATGAACTGTAAGAATCAGGCATACCTGTTATCAGAACAGAGGATGCATTAGCCCCACATGCACCGGTGAGGGTTGCCGTGAAGTCACCCAAAACAACACCCGTTTCGCTGTATGTCCATGTGGTTGCAGTTGCTTCATCGTTCAGCAAATCACTTGCATATTGCATGTACAGCGTGGACGCCCCAGCTGCAAGTGCACCTTCCAATGCTTTGGTTGTAGCGTCTTTCTGCAGGTTCACGAACTTCGGTACCGCTACTGCCGCCAGAATCCCCAGTAGAACCAGAACGGCGATGATCTCAATTAGGGTGAACCCTTTTTCTCTTATTCTGCGTTTCATTTGTTTTATTACCTGCCTTTCGAAAAGTTTTTGGTTTGTTGTTACACACAAGCAATACGCATAAGCCATGCCACTCTTTCCTATACACCGTGCCCTTCTATGGAGGTTGCAGAATAAGTATTTTAATTTACTATTAAATAAGGTATTAGGAAAAAAGATTCCTCCAGCTGTTTCCATAGATGTATGGTCATCGTAACTCCATTCCATGGTGCTGCCGACTACATTTTTTGATGCTTTTTTGTATCATCAACATTGATGTCGTACTTCTTGACCCTGTGCCAGAGGCTGCGTTGTTTGATTCCCAGGAGTTCGGCGGCCTTGCTCTGGACGCCGCCGGTCTTTTTCAGGGCCTTTATGATGATGTCCTGTTCCAGGGCGGCCAGCCGTTCGTCGAGTTTGAAATCTTCATCGAGGAAGCTTTCTTGTACGGCCGGGAGATTATCTTCGTTGAGCAGGGGTGCTTGGGCTTGTTCGGCTTTGCTGTCCCTTGCACCGGAAGTTGGCTTCAATAATGAACGTCCATTCTTGGCCAAGCCCGTTGTTGAGATCTGTCCATCTTCGGCCATTACAGAGGCCCGTGTGAGAATGTTGATAAGTTCCCTCACGTTGCCGGGCCATCCATGATTCATCAGTTCCCGCATGGCTTCAGGCGACAGTTCAGGCTCGCCGGGAGTCATTTTAAGTATATGGCGGGTGAGGGGAGGGATGTCTTCAAGTCGCTCCCTGAGGGGGGGCATGTAAATTGAGAAGACATTCAGGCGGTAGAAGAGGTCTTCCCTGAAGGTTCCCTCCTCCACCATCCCTTGCAGATTCTTGTTCGAAGCCGCGATAAAGCGAACATCAACGGAGATGGTCTGGTTGCCTCCAACTCGCTCGAATTCCCTTTCCTGAAGCACCCTAAGTAGTTTTGCCTGTGTTTCCAAGGGCATATCGCCGATTTCATCTAGAAATAGTGTTCCTTCGTTAGCCATCTCAAATTTGCCGATTTTTCGTCCCGCGGCTCCTGTGAAAGCCCCCCTTTCATGACCGAAAAGTTCGCTCTCAAGAAGACCGGTGGGTATTGCCACGCAGTTGAGCTTTATGAAAGGTTTTTCACGGCGGCTGCTTTCTTCGTGGATTGACGTGGCGATCAGTTCTTTTCCAACTCCGCTTTCGCCTAGGATCAGCACGGTGGTGTCTGTGGGACCTACCTTGATTACCTGGCTAAGCACATTCCGCATGGACCTGCTCTGTCCCACTATATGGGGAAAGCGTTTCCGGGCGTCAACCTTGCTGATAATATTGGCAACTTCCTCGAAAACAAAGTCGAAGCGGCTGAGATCACGCCTTCGGGCGACACTGGATTGTGAGTCAGACATTTCCTTTGAAAATGTAGGGGATCTATGGACTGTATTGATAAATTTACGGATTGGATTGAGAATGACCACCGTAATTGCGATGCCTGAGGAGGCAGCAAAAAGGACAACGGCTACACCTCCCCAGAACAGGAATCGTTCGGAAAGGACCGAACTTCCGTGATAGGCGACAAGAAAGGCCAGCAACGCGAATCCCGTAATAATGAAAGGAATCAATACGAAGAGGCTGTTGATATGGACAGGAATAGTGTTTCCGAGGTATTTTATTTTTTTCAACATATTTTGGTGCATCCGTCATCGTGGTTTGTACAGATATTTATTTGTAAGTTTATTGGAGATATATTATCGCACCATCTGCGTAAGATCCCAGAGAGGGAGGAATATTGCAAGTGCGAAAAACCCTACAACGAAGGCAAGGCACACGATCAGTGCGGGACCTATGGCGTCGGAAAGCCTCTTAACGGCATACTCAACTTCATCATCGTAATGCACCGCTACCTGGCGGAGCATTTCATCGAGGGCGCCCGTCTCTTCTCCCACGGCGACCATGTCAACAACCATTGGAGTAAAGTATTTCGCCGAACGCAGTGGGCTGGATATTCCACGGCCTTCTTCCAGGAGAGTTCTAACCCGCCTGAATTCACTGGCGATGGCTTCATTTCCAATAGTTCCGGCGAGCATATCCAGGGAAAGGAGGACAGGTATGCCGCTTGTCTGAAGTATTGAAAAAATACTGGCGAAACGGGCCATGGCGGCTCTCTGGAACAGCGATCCAAGAACGGGGATCTTCAAGACAAGGCCGTCCCGAAAAAGCCTGCCCGCCGGGGTTTTCACGTACCATCGATAGAGGACAATGAAACCCACAAGAGCGACCAGGAGTATATACCAGTAATTACTTAAGAAATAATAGAGTGCCAAGGCTATTTTGGTGGGCAGGGGAAGTTCGATGCCCGCTCCCTCAAATATGGTCACAAAAGTGGGTATAACGAAGGTCAGGAGTATGAAGAAGGCGATTACCAGGGCTCCGACGACAATTTTGGGGTATTGAAGGGCGCTTTTGATGTCCGATTTCACCTTATGTTCGTGTTCCAGAAGATATACGAGACGTTCCAGAACTTCGGGCAGCGAACCGCTCGTTTCGCCCGCGTTTACCATGCTTACATATAGCGGCGACAGAATCTTTTCGTGCCGGCGAAAGGCCTCTGTGAGGGATTTGCCCCCCTTGATGTCAAGCAAGATTGCGGCAAGCATGTTTTTGAGGCGCATATTCTGAACCTGGTGCTCGAGAATATCAAGTATCTGAACCATGGAAAGTCCGGCCGCCAGCATGGTTCTAAACTGCTTGGTCATGAGGATCAATTCTTCGGGCTTGATGGGCGTAAGCGTAAGCTTTATCTGTTCCATCAATGCGTTAAGGCCGCTTGCCCGGTCCTCTTCAACCTTCGACGGGATAAACCCCTGGCTGCTCAGCATAAGGGAGGCCGACTCCACGTTATCGGCCTCTATGACGCCCGATACAACGGAACCGTTCTGATTGATGGCCCTGTAGGAGAAGGTGGGCATGTTTGGCGTAAGCTCCTTTTGCAGTGAGTGATTATGTCACTGTCATTCCTCTTCACCGAGGTTCATTACCTTTGAGGCCGCCTCCTCAAGGGTGGTGATGCCACGGGCAACCTTGTCGGCGGCGTCTTCCTTGAGCAGCTTTAGTTTGCCCGCCGCCACCGCGGCGCGGTTTATTTCCTGTGACGAGCTGCCCCTCAGTATAAGCTCCTGTATATCCTCGTCAACCAGAAGAACTTCAAAAACACCCGTTCTTCCACGATAGCCGGTGTTCATACACCTTGGGCACCCTCTGCCTCGCTGGAAGTTCGGGTTTTCATACGTGTCAAGTCCCCAGGCCGCCAGGGCGCGTTCGGGGGGGGTATATTTCTCAGTGCAATAGGGGCAGATGGTTCGAAGGAGGCGCTGGGCGAAGGACACCAGCAAAACTGATGAAACCAGAAAGGGTTCTATGCCCATATCGATAAATCTGGTGACGGCTCCGGCGGCGTCGTTGGTGTGGACGGTGCTGAGAACCCGGTGACCCGTAAGGGCCGACTGGGTAGCGATACCAGCCGTTTCGCCGTCTCGGATCTCACCAACCATGATAACATCGGGGTCCTGGCGCAGGACTGACCGAAGGCCGCTGGCGAAAGTCATTCCCGCCTTGCGGTTTAACTGCACCTGGCGGATGCCTTCCATGCGGTATTCAACGGGGTCTTCCAGTGTAACGATATTTATTTGGGGTGTTTTTACAAGCCTCAAAATTGAGTAGAGGCTGGTGCTTTTACCGCTTCCCGTTGGTCCCGTGCTTAGAATCATTCCGTAGGGTTTTCGGATTGCCGTTTCAATTTTTTTACGGTCGCCGGGCGACATGCCCAGACGATCCAGGCTGTACACCCCGGTTCCCATGTCGAGAAGTCGAAGCACAAGGTTTTCTCCATAAATTGTGGGAAGCACCGAGGCCCTGACATTGATTTCCTTGTTGTCCATTTTGACTGTGAAACGTCCGTCCTGGGGGATACGGGACATGGCGATGTCCATGCGCGAGAGAATCTTTATCCTTGATATGACTGGAAGAACCATGGCTTTTGGCGGAGCCGGCATTTCAAGCAGGTTGCCGTCAATCCTGAAGCGCAAAGAAACTGTCTTTCCTTCCGGGCTGATATGGACATCGCTGGCCTTTTCCCGGACAGCCTGGGCGATAATGGAGTTCACGAGGCGTATTACAGGCGCCTCCTCGGCCATGTTCTGCAGGGAGCTGACCTGGAGGTCCTCTTCGGCCGCTTCCTCGCTTTGCATATCGAGAGTTACGTCACTCAAGTTCTCCATGAGCTCCACCATCCCTGACTGCGCGCCGTAGGTGGCGTTCATGATCTGTGACAGATCGTATTCCGCGCAGATGACGGCTTCAACCTCCATGCCGGTGTGTTCCTCCACCGCATCGATTATGGTCATGTCCATGGGATCGGTCATTGCCACCGTCAGAAGGTTGAATCTTTTTCGCAGCGGCACTACCTGGTACTTCTGTGCCATGTCGAAGGGTATATGCTCGGCCAGGCTCTTGTCCACCGGATAGGCAGTGTCATCGTAACGTGGTATCTTGAGCTGATCGCTTATATGTTCAATAATCTTGTCTTCCGTCAGGATGCCTTCTCTTACAAGGTGCTGCCCCAGCTTGAGGTTATCCCTTTTCTGTCCCGCCAATGCCTTTTTGAGCTGATCTTCATTTAAAAGCCCCGCTTCGACCAGAATTTCACCCAACCGCTTGCGAATTCTCACTGTATGTCTCCCGGATAGTGCGAGTAATGACGTAATCTAAAGCTGTTCTATAAATCACCGAAAAACAGTGTTCCTTCAGGCCAGCCGGCGAATACTTCGGCACCCTCGGCGCTGTCGACGGGAAGCCTTTGTAATGCGCTTTGGGCCGCCTCTTCGTCATCGAATCTTTTATTGACAATGATAGCGAAGCGGAGTCCTTTGTTTTCAGTCCAGTAGGATACCATACGCAGAGGGAGACCTCTCCGAAGGTAGGTTCGGTATCGCCCATGTGTCTCTTCGAGGTCGGTATTTTCAGATATCCTAATCCAGTACCCCCCCTTGTAGGCCTGGGGACGGTTTGCCGGAATTGCCGGGATGGTAACCAGTTGGCCAACCATTACCTGGTCCATGTTTTTTATCCTGGGGTTTGCGGCAGCAAAGGCCTGCATAATCCTGGTATCACGGGATCCGAAAATTTCGTCAAGTGTTCTTCCGAGAAACTGGTTTTTTGCGATCCTCATTGTTCCCAGGTTGACGGGCCGGGAAATAATAATATCGGGCCCGGTTGTTTCATCATCTGATTTCTCAGGTTCAGTTTCCGACGCCATCATATCGTTGGAGGCACTGTCCGAATCCTCTATGGCTGTAACTTCGCCAGCTCTCGCAGAAGGTTCGTCCGGGTCTGGTTCTGCCCGAAGCTCCAAGTTCTCTTCCTGCTCGCTATAGGCGATGCTTTCACTGTTGTACCTATCCTCTTCATGCTCTGATGGGACGCCCTGATCGACGGCTTCCTCCGGATGGGCTGATGGTTTTGATATTTCCCTTTCAACACTTGCGACTTTGGGTCGGTCCGATGTCAAAATACTTTCCAGGTAAGGAATATAGAGTTCTTTTCCGGCGAACAAAACTGCAATTAAAATGATAATAAAAACTCCCGCAAGGGCCGGATATTTCCAAAGCCTGCCGGGGGGGCGGTATGTTTCCTCGCTCCTGTGGATAACGGATTTCACCAATCGCCAGTCTACTTTCTTTCTGCCCTTGATAATCATGGTAAGGAGAACCTGATGGCAGAGGCGGACGATTTTTCGCGGATAGCCTCCCGTGGCCTTGTATATAGACCTCATGGCCGGGCCGGTGAAGCGTACGGGAACCTCTCTTCCCCTTTCGGTGGCCTGCTTCATGCGAAAGTGAACCATGGACCGGGTATCACTGAATGTAAGCGGCCCCAGGTTGTAGATAAGGTTGGCGCGGTCAGCGAAGGCATGGTTCCGCTCCATGCTGTCCCGGAATTCTTCCTGGGCAAATACGGCTATCTGAAGCAGCTTGTGTTCATTGGTCTCGTAATTAAGAAACTCCCGAAGACCTTCCAGGGCGAAGTCCGGCATTTTCTGGCCCTCGTCAATAATGAGGACGACCAAATTGTTCTTTTCCACAGCCTCTTCAAACAGATAGTTCTTGACCCTCTCCCTGAGCTGCCAGGCGCTCAATTCACTCTCACCCACGGCGATCAGGCCGAAAAGTTCCGTAACTGAGACGAGGAATTCCATTTCAGTGCTGAAGTGGGGGTCGAGAAGCAGGAAGGTTTTGACGGAGGAGTCTCCCGAGAATTTTCTGATGAGCTGACGTGACAGGGTTGTTTTGCCGGCCCCCACCTGTCCGATGACCACGTTCAGCCCCCGGCGGAGCCTTAGGGCCACCTCGAGCTTCTGGAGGCAGTCCACATGATGCCGTGATTCATAGAAAAAGTCCGGCTCCGGCGAATTTGAAAAAGGTTCCCGGACCAGGTTCAGGATGCGGTAATATTCCATCAGTTTTCATCCTCCGCGTTATGCCTGACGCGTTAGAGTATCATCCACCGGCTACATTACTCCGGGTCTTGAGAATGCGGGGCGTTATAAATATAAGAACTTCTTCCATGGACTGGTTTTTCCCCTCGCTCTTGAAAAGCCATCCCAGGCCCGGCACATTGCTAAGCGCCGGAACACCGGCAGAACTCTCCTCATGTTTCTGCTTGCTCAATCCTGAAATTACAATGGTTTCCCCGTTGTTGACTATCAGTGACGTATCTGTCTGCTTTTTGATGATAACAGGATTTCCCTGGACGGTCCGGGTAAAATCGACCTCATCCTTTTTGATGATTATCTTCATCTTCAGGGTGTCATCATCAATGACATGTGGTGTGATTTCCAGCCGTAGCACCGCGTCTTCAAACTGCACGCTCCGGTCGCCGTCCTCGTCAATCGTGATAAAGGGGATTTTCTGGCCGTTTTCCGTGAATGCCATCTGGTTGTCCAGGGTGGTTATGGATGGGCGCGAAAGAATGTTCAACCGTCCCTGCTTCTGCAAGGCCTGAAGCTGAAGTTCCAGTATACTGCCCCCTATTCGGCCAAACATGAAGCCCAGGGACGCGCCGCCCCCGGCGGCTTCCAACGCGGTCGCCGCGACGGGGAAATTGACGCCCATTCCATGGCCGCTTAACCCTGCTTCTCCTATATAGGGGGTGTAACCTCCCGCTTCCGGACCGGTTGCAGCGTCACCCCCGGTACCGCCGGGCGATATCCAGTAATCCCTGCTGCCCGACACGTTCCGGTATAGACCGCCCCACTGTACCCCCAGGTCACGGGCCGTATCGCTTGTGGTTTCAACAATGTTGGCCTCGATGCGAATCTGGGCCGTGGGACGGTCGATCTTGTCGATAAGCGGGACTATGCGCTCAAGATCTCCCCTGGTTGCCTGTACCACAAGAGCATTGGTGTGATCGCTGACGCGAATGGAGCCGTAGGGCGAGCCGTCTTCCCTTTTTGTAAGAAAATCTGAAAGGTTATCCTTCAGCTTAGCGGCGTCGGCATAATCGACTGGTATAACCATAGTGTGAAGCGGCGCTATCCTGCTTCTTTGAATGAGATGTTCCATGCGGCGGTCTCTCATGGAATCCATTCGAAGATCGTTTTCCAGGCATTCCAGCGTTGCAACGCGGATAATGTCGCCTTCCCATAGATAGGTGAGCGAGCGGGAGTGTAAGATACTCCTGAAGGCTTCATCCCAGGGGACATTGTTGAAGTCCACGTTTACTGTTCCCGTCACTTCAGTCCGGATCAGAATGTTTTGATCCGCAGCCCTTGCCAGCGCCCGAAGAACAGAGGGGACATCGGCATTTCGCATTTTAAGGGTGATGGGCATTTTAGGAAGATCCTTCTGTTGTTGCAAAGCCAGAAGCTCTGCTTCCTGCATATAGGATTCCGAAGGATCTCCTGGAATGTCTAATATCCTTTGCCGGGGCGTCGGAGAGCTTCCCTGGCTTTCTTCCGCCATGACGCTCCATTTTTCGAAGAAGGGATCTATGGCAATCTCTTTTTTTGACGCGCATCCAGAGAGAAAAACTACAAGAAGAAGGCACAAAGGAAGAAAGATTTTTTTCGTCCTTTTTATCGTTTTTCCCCTTTTCATGACTCTTTCCTCCCGACAGCCCGGCAACTATTTCCTGTGGCTGTCATGACTGGTTATTCCTCCACGAAGGGTACGACGATTTCCCGCCCGCCCCTTTCATATTCTATGACCACATGGCGGGGCGTAACGCTCTGCAGAACAAATCCCGGTTCTTCCAGGGCGTCTCCCACCTGGTAGTCAATGCCGTTGATTATGGCCATTTGCCTTGTTCCCATTTCCAGATATCCAGTATATACAAAACTTTCCGTGATCATGTCCTCTCCGCTTTCCACCTGCTCCACGGGAGATGTCATTCCAACGAAGAAGGGGTCCCGGGTCCATTCCTTACCCGCCATTTCAACAATATAGGAATCAGCGATGGCGCGTTCCGCTTCCTTCAGCGTTCCCGACACGGCAGCGACAAGCGCGTTGGTCTGCTGCAGCGCGTGCTCGCGATGATCCCCAGACGCTGTAACTTCGGGCGCCTTCCGCGGGTAAAATTCATAGATCCCGTACAAGAGCGCGATTACCGCGACAATTATAACGATTATTTCTCTTCTGCTAATTTTTCTCAACTCATATATCCCTGTATCGGCTTGTTCTCTGTATGCCGGGCTTGCTTTTTCACGTTGCTATAAGCAAAACTTTCAGATCTATCTGCTTTTCGTTTTCCCCGGCGCCAACCTGCCTGATCGACATTGCTTCAATGCCTTCGAAATAGGGAAGCCTGGCGAGCATGAAAAGAAATTCCCGGAGGGCGAAAAAACTACCCCTTACTACGGTATCTACGGACAGATACCCCGGCGTCGCATCGAGGCTTTCAAGGCGCGGATCGACGGAAACTATTGCAAGGCCTGCCTGGACGGCAAAGGCCTTGAAACGGGGAATGATTTCGGCGAATTCTTCCTTTGAA